>JAHZIU010000400.1 GCA_022601315.1 Betaproteobacteria bacterium | reverse complement strand
GCTTTTCCCGCATCTGATGATTGAATAACCGATTCCCACAGAACTTGCTCCTGCACGGGCGTCAATAACAACGGAAATTCAGAAGTGTGTTTAGAATAGAGCGTATCACGGTAAATACGCTCTATAAATGCAGAAAACGGCAGAATATCAGCCGAAGGCCAAACGATTTTCTGTTGACCAGTCTGATAGCTATTAAATTTATTTTTAAGTGCTAATGCAAGTCGCCTATTCGGCGTAATGACCGTGGCACCGGCATTTAAGCGCTCAAAAACCTTACTTAGTGGGATTTGCGGAAATAATTGAGAAATGGCAGACATGCGGTAAGACTACCGCAAATTCTACTTAACGTTGCAGGTGTTGAAGTTTATCTGTCACACTGACCCAATCATCCGCGTCAGCCGGTGCATCTTTCTTTTCAATAATAGGTTCCCATTGTTGGGACAACTCCGCATTGAGCGCAATAAAATCCAATTGCGAATCCGGCACATCATCTTCTGCATAAATCGCTTCCACAGGACATTCTGCAACACATAATGTGCAATCTATACATTCATCCGGATCAATGACCAGAAAATTTGGACCTTCACGAAAACAATCTACCGGACAAACATCCACACAATCGGTATATTTACATTTAATACAATTTTCAGTTACTACATAAGTCATGACAACTCTTCCTTGCGTGACACTTTTATAGAATCCGGCATTTTAACAGAATTTTAATAAAAATCGCTATCCTCAAGTATTATGCAAAAGAGAAATTGTGAAAAACAACTTTTAGTTTTAATATGAGTATCCCTTAAAATAACAAATCATCCCGAAAGGTACTAAACACACGCCTATTTCATTCAACATTTTCTCAAATTACAGATGGAGATCACCAATGAAACGCCTATCCTCACCGCGCACACAGTTAAACGAACGCTATGATGCAGTTGTAATTGGCTCTGGTTATGGGGGTGCTATCGCCGCATCCCGTCTTGGTAGAATGAAACGTAGTGATGGCAGCAAACTGAATGTCTGCTTACTGGAACGAGGCCGAGAAATTCAAACAGGCGAATATCCAGACACCATATTCGAAGCGGGTAAAGAATTTCAAATTGACCTGCCTGATAAACATATAGGCGATGTGACAGGTTTGTTTAATCTGCATGCCAACAAGGAAATGAATGTAATGGTCGGCTGCGGTCTCGGTGGCACTTCTTTGATCAATGCCAATGTTGCCTTAAAAGCAGATGACCGTGTTTTTGATGATCCGCATTGGCCGGATGAGATTCGACAGGATCGCGCCCGATTGGAAACCTGCTATGACCGGGCAATGACCATGTTAGGTTCCAATCCTTTTCCAGATGGTGAAGAAGGTATACCCATCTTACCCAAACTGGAAGCACAAAAAATTTCTGCAGCAGCAATAAATCGTCCCATCTCTTGCCCCCCAATCAATGTCACCTTCAAAGATACCGTTAACGCAGCAGGAATAGCGCAGCCTGCCTGTACCCACTGCGGCGATTGCGTTTCCGGTTGTAATGTAGGCGCCAAAAACACGACACTTATGAATTATCTACCCGATGCCTGGAATAACGGGGTAGAAATTTTTACCGAAGTAGCCGTGCGCTGGATCGAAAAAGATAATGACGAATGGCTGATTCATTGTCAGTTAGTGGAAGTCGGGCGCGAAGTCTTTGATGCACCGGATCTGGTCATCCGATGTAAACAAGTTTTTCTGGGTGCAGGAACGCTGGGTAGTTCTGAAATCATGCTGCGCTCCAAACAAAAAGGCTTGTCATTATCTGATCAATTGGGACAACGCTTTACTTCCAATGGCGACGTACTTGGTTTTGGCTTTAATAATGACATTCAGATAAATGCCGTTGGTTACGGCAATCTCCCGGTAGGAGAGTTTGCCCCCGTTGGTCCCTGCATTACCAGCATGATAGATGATCGTGCAACTGATGATTTGGAAAAAGGGTTGATTCTGGAAGAAGGCAGTTTACCCAGTGCACTCAGCAGTATATTACCGGGCCTGATGGCAACAGCTGCCGGAGTAATCGGTCAAGACACGGACGGCGGCTTTATCGATGAAATCAAAGAACACAAACGTGTGTTTGAGAGTATGGTGCGTGGCGCATACCATGGTGCTGTTAATAACTCTCAAGTCTATTTAATCATGAGTCATGATGACTCCGATGGTCGTTTGATCATGCAGGATGATCGTATCAGGATCGACTGGCCTGGCGTGGGAGACAAACCCGTTTTCGAACGCGACAGTGAGTTCATGAAAAAAGCCACCGCCGCCAATGGTGGCACCTATATTCCCAATCCAATCTGGACTGAAATGCTCGATAACAGTCTGGTTACCGTTCACCCATTGGGCGGATGCAGTATGGGGCAGAATGCAGAATCCGGCGTGGTCGATCATCGTGGCAGGGTATTTGATGGATCGTCAGGCAATAATATACATGCGGGGTTATACGTCGTGGATGGCAGCGCAATGTCGCGCTCCTTAGGCGTTAATCCTTTACTGACTATTTCGGCCATGGCAGAACGCAGCATGGAACTAATGGCTGAGGCCGAAGGCTTTAAATACGACTTTGACAGCCCTTCGCAACCACGAGATGCCAAGCCATCGACCGTCGGCGTACGCTTTACTGAAACAATGCGTGGCTGGTGGGCGGAACATGGTGATTATGAACAAGCCGTGAAATCGGGTAAAGAAGATGGCAGCAGTCTTGATTTCACTCTGACT
>JAHZIU010000399.1 GCA_022601315.1 Betaproteobacteria bacterium | reverse complement strand
TGGTGATGGTGGTGATGAATTATTTGGCGGAAATGAACGTTATGCTAAACAGTATTTATTTTCTCTTTACGAGATTCTACCGCCTATATTACGTAAAAAACTCATTGAGCCGCTTAGTTTAAATATTTCCAAGCACATTAAGTTCTCACTGGTACGTAAAGCACGTAGCTATATAGAACAAGCTTCGGTCCCTATGCCAGCGCGTATGGCAACATATAATTTACTGGATTATTACGGTTCTGACGTAGTTTTTAATCCAGAGTTTCTGGCGACAATTAATTCTGATTATCCTGATGAATTAATGGGTCAATTTTATCATCATGCACAGGCTGGAAACATTGTTAACAGTATGGCGGCATTTGATTGGAAACTTACATTGGCAGACAATGATTTGCCCAAAGTAGTGAAAGCATGTGAGTTGGCTCAGATGGAAGTTGCTTTTCCACTCATTAGTAATGAAATGATTGCTTTTTCGGAACAGCTTGAACCAAAACATAAGTTGCATGGTGTGAAGTTGCGCTATTTCTTTAAAAAAGCATTGCAAGACTTTCTACCAAAAGAAATTATTTTAAAACAAAAGCACGGTTTTGGCTTGCCATTTGGTGTATGGTTGCAAGATCACAAACCGTTACGGGAATTGGCAGCAGATAGTTTAAATGATTTAAAACTACGCAAAATAATACATGCCGATTTTATAGATAGGCTTTTAAATCAACACTTAAAAGAACATGCTGGCTATCATGGCACTATGGTTTGGGTATTGATGATGTTGGAACATTGGTATAGAAATCGAAATTAACTAAAGCTTCAATTTTTGGTGCCAATCGAAAAAAGTTTTTGTTGATAGGTATTGCACGTGTATATGGCACGGTTGATAAGCAAGCCATCAAAGTCGAAATGTAAAGAAGCATGAGCGATGAGCAGCGAGCGTCTTTGAGAATTTTTTAAGCATGTTGACATTAGAAGCGGCGGGCTTTTTACCCCATTCTATCTGTCGACAAACCGGACATCTTTGTCGCCATCTGTCTTTTCGTATCGCAACAATTGTCTATGTAACCAATATGCTAGCTTGTCAGTCTAGTCCTAAAACGATTAATACGTATTATTTGACATGCGTGCCATACTTGGCCATGAAAGAAGTCATTGGATGGTCGATGTCCAAAACACCGAATGCTGAATTAGTCAAAGTAGCATTGAATCATGTGGCTTTCATGTAACAGCCTAACACGACATAGCTATTATTTCTTCAGTATTGTTCTTAACGGCTTAATAAAAAAGAATGCCATAAATAATCAGGTGATTTGAGCTATTACGATAACGATAGAGACATTTGTAAAGTGCATCCCGAAAGAAATTGTTGGAATAATATGGTTTTAGCTTGTCCTTTGGTGTATGGTTGCATGATCGAAAACATTTGGGTGATTTGGCAGTAAGTAGTTTAGATCATATAATCCTAGACAGAATACAAAAAACAGGACGATATAAGACATTACACTTTCTTTATAAACATATTTTACGGATACTGCTTTCGTTGATGCTATGAATTTTGCATCTTGAGAAGAGAGATGAAGCTACCGAGAGGTGAGACTCGTAGCAATCACTGGTTTACGTGTTTTTTAGATGTGATTTTTACATATACGCAGGAGGAAGTAAAATTTCACCAAAGTCGAACTTCTTAGTTCAGCGTGATAACTAGTATTTTTGACTTATAGAAATGGATTTTTAGTGTTGATCTCTAAAGAGAATAAATTTTTATGCCTACTTGTAATCAAATATGAACTTAAAAACACCATCCGTTTTCTACTTTAATCACCAAAGTTTTTTAGAATTGCCAGAACTATACAAACTCTTTGTGCATCGTCTATGTTGTATCGACGGGGTCAGAGTTCCCGAGATGGTTCAAGACAAATTGTGGACTGCAGTGAATGTCTCATCATTTGTATATGCAACAACACAGTATTGGCTCATCTGGGTAAATTCCTTTTGGCGGCTCGAGAAGTGTTTGTCCACAGTGTTACCTTTTTTGAAAAGGGTTAGCCACTTCCGCCTAAACGTGCCTAGTGATCAATCGCCACCTGAAGTCACCGTGTTTATCGATACAACGTAGGCGGTGTACTAGATGAAAGAAGACAATTAAGTATCTTGCTGTTCCTATTAAGTAATACATCATTGATAATCCGGTCTTGTGTTTATAGGTATGGATTTTAGCAGCAATTATCTAACTTAATTGCTATATTGTGCGAGTTATAAATGAACTTTTATAAATCATCAAGTCTTCGTGCCGAGTTATTACGATTACTTTTTATAATTGGTAAATTTTTTTTCGTACATATATTTGTTGGCAAGGTGCTGGTCGTTTAGTAGGTGTTTGTATTGTCTGTGGAGATTTTTTAATTTAATGAATAACTTATATAAAGTATTTCATCAATATTTTGAAATTGTGATGGCTGATACGCCAGAATTGCTGGAAAAGGTATTTCGAATACGTTATCAACTATTATGTGTTGATATGGGTGTTTCCGGATATGAGCCTGCACTTTATCCTGATGAACAAGAAATAGATGAATATGACCATCATTCTGCACATGTTCTCATACGGTATCGCCCATCTGGACAATTTATTGGTACAACACGCTTGATTTTATTTGATCCAGAGAATCCAGAGAAGCCGTTTCCTGTCGAGTTGTATACTAACATTGACCCTAATCTCTTTGACATAAATAAATTATCACGACAGCACACTGGTGAGATTTCCCGTTTTATTATTATTAAGGATTTTGAGCGACGTAAAGCCGAACGCCGCAACTACCATACAAGACAATCTAATAAAAATATTGTTGAAATTGATCGCCGGTCTAGTGCTAAAACAGATCGCCGTTCCATTAAGAACCTAACATTAGTGCTCGGAGCTGGTGTTATGCGTATAAGCGAAAAATATAATATCCATAATTGGTTCTCAATAATGGATCCTGTTATGAATAGACTTCTTGGGTATTATGGTATGGATTTGAGACCTATTGGTCCAATCACAGAACATCATGGCTTGCGTCGACCGTATTTTGTAGAGGTGGCCAGTGTGTTGGAAAAATTGAAACAAAAGCATAATAATGCTTGGGAAGCAATAACTGAATACGGTAAGTATAGTCGTTTTGCTTCAAAATAAATCTTCACAAGATACGTAGAGTCAGGTGATTAAAGCAAAAAATAAATCTTGGAAGAATTGTCGTCTGCTCAGGTTTAACGCTGGATGTTTTTGCTTTTTACTTATCTGTCTTTTATTTATCATAGATAGCGTCCACGCAAGTGGACACTACCAAATTGTGATTCACCCTGATGTCAAAGAAGAAAGTGTTTCTGCAAACTTATTGCGTGCGATTTTCAGTATGCGTGTAAAGAATTGGCCAAATGGCATGCTAATAAAAGTATTTGTGCTGGCAGATGAAGATCACTTACATCATGATTTTTCAAAAGATAAATTAAATGTTTTTCCCTATCAATTACGGCAAGTATGGGACCGATTAGTGTTTTCTGGTACAGGCCAAGCCCCCACAAAAGTAAGTTCAAGCGATGAAATGCTGGTAAAAGTTGTTAATACACCTGGGGCAGTTGGATATATTGAAACGGCTTATATTAATGACAACATTCATATTCTCCAAATTAAATAAGCGCATGTGTTGTTTCTTGAAAACAATAATAAGACTAATTATTTATATCCTATTGATATGGAATGGTGCCGTATATGCTCAGAAAACTATTGATGAGGCAGATAATAAAAGTATTGTAGCGTCAGTTACAGATTGGGTTGCAACAACGGGTATGTTGGATACTTTTCAACTTCAAGGATTTGCGAATCAGGCATTTATATCGACATCAGATAATGATGTTTTTGGAAATTCTGATAAAGGCGGTAGCTTCGGTTTTACCGAGGTGGGGCTCAATGCTTCGATGCGACCACTGCCCCGATTGCAACTTTCTGCGCAAGGTTTATATCGACGCGCAGGAAAAGGAAGTTCAGCGAATCCCAGACTTGATTTTGCTTTCGCTGACTATAGGCTATATTCTCATGAGACCAATCAATTCGGGATGCGCGTAGGAAGATTGAAAAACCCATTTGGTTTTTATAATGAAACACGTGATGTTGCGTTTACACGCCCGAGTATTTTATTGCCCCAATCAATTTATTTTGATCGAACCCGTAATCTTGGGTTGTCTTCAGATGCTATACATTTATACGCTGACTCATCCCAATCCAATCTTGGCAGTTTTTCAGTTATATTTGGGATAGGTAATCCAATTGTTGATGATAGAGATACTGAAGCAGCAATTGTAGGATTGGGGCGCACTGGCAATCTAACGTCAAATGTATCATACATAGGCCGTGGAATTTATGAAACGAATGATGGACGCATTCGTTTGGCAGTCAGTGGGTCTTCGACTAAGGTAGACTATAAACCTGGAGGTATTGATGATTTATTAGGTTCTGGTTCGGTTCGATTCTCACCGATCTTATTTTCAGCACAGTATAATACCGAACGTTGGAGCCTGACATCGGAATATGCGCTGCGCTTTTTTACAATTAAAGACTTTAATCCTTCCGAATTTAGTAACAGGGATTTTGTTGGAGAAAGTTTTTATTTTCAAGGAGAATATCGCTTTAATCAAAAATGGGAAGCTTTATTACGATACGATGTCCTTTTTGCTGATCGAAGTGATCGTAAAGGAAAACGTTTAGCAAGATCTACCGGACTTCCAGCACATACTCAGTTTGCCAAGGACTTAACTGTCGGGTTACGCTGGAATGTGACGCCTAAAATAATGATTCGTGCTGAATACCACCGAATAAATGGTACCGGGTGGCTTTCAAGATTAGATAATCCTGATATCTTGGATACATCAAAAAACTGGAATCTTTTTGCTGCGCAATTATCTTATCGTTTCTAAACTAACTCTATTAGCCCAACAGCACATAATGAATGTAGTAAATTCCTCAGCAAACTCAACTTCAGAAGAAAGGCCGTTTTTAAGCTTTAAATGGAAGATTTCGTCACTTAGTAGTTTACTTCTACTGGCTGTTGTACTGCTATTCTGTACGGTAAGCTACTTAAGTCTAATGAAAAATTTTGAAGACCAAAGAGATAGGCAATATAACCGTTATACGCGTGAAATTGATAGCCTGATTAAGAAAACTTCACGAGATTTGGTTCAGCTTGCTGAAATGATTCCTTTTCTGGACAAAATGAGTGAGAGCTTATTGACGGGAGATGGAGAAATAATTAGTGAAGTATTTGACCAACATTTAGCATTAATACAATTTCATAATGGGGTTGAATTTATACATTTTTACAATCAATCAAACCAACTGACTGCCCACTGGGAGATATTGGGGGAGCATGTCCAAGCAAAAGAGAAAATGATTAGCTGGGTCAGTAGTGTCAATGAACTGGAACGGCCAATTAATCCATTGGTTTGTGAGAAAAGTTGTATGCAATATAC
>JAHZIU010000075.1 GCA_022601315.1 Betaproteobacteria bacterium | reverse complement strand
TTGGTAGAATGCAACCATCCCACCACTCACAAAAACAGCCAGGTAATCATAATCAAACAGCTTAAAACTACTGGCCAATAGGCCACCTTGGAAATGAGATTGTCTTGGTAATGAATAATATCTAACCAACGACCCGAAGAATTGATGGAAAACAGATAAGTATTGGCCGTCGCGGTGACAAGCAACCCATACATTAAGATATAAAAATATTCAATGTAAACCGTTTCCGAACCCGGAAATTGTTCCCTCAGTTGAATATGCGCCAACATCACAACAAAGAACAATGCCGAGCACGCCCCAATGAAACCAGAAACGTTAAAACCCAACCTGTCAGACAACTTCTCGTTGTTACTAACTGTTAATAAAGCAGAAAACAACAGCGTGGCAACTAAAAAAAGCGGTAGCAAATAGATGATAAATGCGTTTTCAAATTTTCTTTTTAAAACAATATTATAGTGAAGTTCAGAAAAATTCTCTTGGCCGATGTAATCGGCTATTCCAAAGTTCGTATCATAGCTCGATAACTTATAGTCAAAGAATGTATTCTCCCGAACCCATGTACCAAGTACGATACCTGTCTCAATACCGAAGATATCATCAACACCTGTTGATTTGTACGCATCAAAATCTGGCACAAGCACAATATTCCGGGCGAATTCTTTGTGCCATAGTCGCACCCAAACTGTTTTATGGTCAAAGGGGTAGTCCACATAGTCAAACGGCTGCCGCAAGGTCGCTTCGAAATACCAACCGATAACCTCTTCATCACCATCGTGTACACGATAGACTTCACGCGGCTCAATGTCATCACCAGCGTTTACCTGTTCAGGCAAGATGAACCCAACTTCTGATGAGCTGGGCTTGATGTCATCATGCTCACCATCTTTGTAGCGTTGCCAAATATATCCTGTCAGATGAACATCAGTAGAATTAAAAAAACGCAAGGATTGGATAAAAATCCCTGTTTTGATCTTAATAGTTTGCTCAATTTCGAACGGCGCTTTGCTCAGTCGGGTATCCCAATTTGATTTCAAATAGTCATTAACCGCTTGCTCATTTACTAATTGTGTGGGCTCTATATCATATTTATTCATTTCTACCCACATACTAATCAAGACAATAATCAATACAGCAGATATTGCAGCAGATAACCACCACCAAGTTGCCTGTTTCATGCATGAGTCCTTTTTAATTTTTTGAATCGTGCAAATGGAATTTTGATCAGTTACTGCATGTTAATGCATTAAATTTTCTGTTGGTCGATACGACAATCGTTGTACATGGAATATAGTGGTTCCAGGTCTTTGGTATTAGCTGGGTTTAATAACGCGGCGGATGATGTAGACTTATCATCACACGAGCTTCGTTACAAATGTAAATGGATAACCGGGTGCAAATGGTGGTGTCGATTTAGTCATTCCTTGCTGCCAAACTTGATGAAAAGTTGAAGCACTATCATAAACATTGAATGACCAATCTGGTGTTGTTAATGCAGAACTAGTAGCAAAACCCTCTACGGTTAGTACTTCAGCACCTTTCTTTGCAGCAACAGCACCGTAATGGAAATTATATTTCCCACTATTTGGCTCTGAAACAATACAATAAGCCTCGCCTATATCAGCTTGTGCATTTGCATCCTTGACTCCACCTGGAACGTTTGCCGGGAGAACGGCAGGACGTTGAGTTAAAGGAACATAATCTGCACTTAAACCTGTACTTTCTTCTACTTGATTCCTTGTGGCGTGCAAAGGAGCGGGACTATTCGTTGGATCAATCAATGATAAGTCTTCACCACGGTTGTAATGCATTAAATATTCTGCTGCGTTTGCACAATCACGCCCGTGTAATTCGGTCGCAAGTTTCGGGCTCGATAAGTCAATTATTCGTGAAAAATGCTTCGTATCAAGCCCAAGCCAATTTGTACGCGAAGTGGTTTTTAATATGGCGGCGGAATAATTGGCATCGCTCATACCTAACGCATTTTTCCGCCCCTTATGCGTTACAGCAAAGGCTCCTGCATTAGTGTAGTCCCATAAGCCTGGAGCATGGAGGGTTGATAATTCGCGCAAGTATGCTGGTGTCGCATTTGCCAAGGCATCAGTAAATTGCGTTCCGATTCGTTGCACTGGAGCGAAACTGGAATCAACTGGAATGGAGCAATTCTTTGAATATAAATTAGGGGTTGTTCTGTCCTCCTCCAATTGCGTGGTACATGACCCTATCCCTTTCGAAGTTTCACGCGAATTTAGCTGAGTGCTTTGTGGAAGTATTAATGCTTTAGTGCCCATTATGTCCGCTTCATGCTCCAATGCCTGATCATCATTAACCGACACGCCATTTTTCATTTGCATCGTTGGCTTCACTCGCCCCTGTGCCTGCTGCACCACATGCCAGGCTTCATGTGGCAAATGCTTTTCCTGACCTGCACCGAGATGAATGTCTGTCCCTTGCGCATAAGCCAAGGCATTAAGTTGCGCAGGTTTTGACGAGTTATAATGCACTTTTACGTTGTCCAGTGACATCCCTGAAAGGTTCTCAATACCGCGCTTTAAATTATCCGGAAGGCCGGTATTGTTTTGTTTTTCAGCAGATGCCTTTGCAAGCTGAGCGGTATTGAATTGTCCTTGCAATAACTCTTCTTCCACACGCTGCGCTGTGTCAAATTTTCCTTGGAGTAATTCCTCTTCCTCAACCCGCTGTATCGATACAAACTTTCCCTGCATCAATTCCTCTTCTTCAACACGTTGAGCCACGTTGAATTTCCCCTGCAATAACTCCTCTTCCTCTACTCGTTGTATAGGTTTGAATTTACCTTGCAAAAGTTCTTCTTCGCCTTCCACCCGCTGTACAGCACCGCCAGATATCGCGGCCATTTGCTGTCGCTGTGCAATCATGCGTGGGCTGTTGTGTATTTGGTCACTAAGCTGTCGTTGCGAAATCGATTGCGGAGAATTTTCTATTTCAGCCATCAATTGTCGCTGCAATGCAGTTGATGCACGATTATCCACAAAGGCTTGACTGACAGGAGATGTGTTACTTACTATAGGATGAGAACGGCTCTTTTGTTGTCGCTCTGACTCAGATGCTAATGATTGCTTCATATTAGTCTCCTTTTGTCTGTGATTGTTTCAGACCATCACGATTCATAAACACCGTAAAATCATCTTCAGAATAATCACTAAAGCATTCAACCTGCGATGACAACGTACGGCAAAACGACAATATCTCATCACGGTCATGGCCAATCAATAAATCATGAGCAGGAAAACAGCTTTTATCCAACATGTTAAAAGCAAAAGTCACTTTGGCACTGTTATACAGCTTGCAAATCATATCCGTATAGAAATGTTCATTTTTACACCGATAGCCCAATGCACCACTGGCAAATACGTAATCAACTTGCGGTAACTCAGCACTACTGAAATCAGCCTGATAAAAAGTCGCTCGCGAACAATGACCATGACGTGATCTAGCCTCTGAGATGAATTCAGGCATTTGATCTATACCAATATAGTCAAAATC
>JAHZIU010000398.1 GCA_022601315.1 Betaproteobacteria bacterium | reverse complement strand
GAAATATTAATACAATTTGATTGTGACAGACAAAAAGCTGAACTAAGAGCCGCTGAAGCAGAAGCCAAAACCAGAAAATTGATGTTTAAGAATAATAAAGATTTATCGGAGTTTAATGCTGTCGGTTCATTGGAACTTGAAGTCTCTAAGGCTCAATTTGATAAAGCTTTAGCGGAGCTAAGTGTTATCAAAGTTCGCCATCAGAAATGCGAAATCAAAGCGCCTTGGAACGGGCGTGTGACTGAAGTAAATGCACATGTGCATGAAGTGATTGAACCTGGCCGAGAAATTATGAAGATTTTGGATGATGATAGTCTTGAGATAGAAATGATTGTTCCATCTAATTGGTTGCGTTGGTTGGAACCAGGCATCAACTGTCCCATTGCAGTTGATGAAACCGGGAGAAATTATGAGATTAGAATCTCTAGAGTTGGAGCCCGTGTTGACCCAGTGTCGCAAACGGTGCGTGTATTCGCAAGTTTTAAAGATGAGGTTGACGAAGTTTTGGCTGGTATGAGTGGAACTGTCATTTTTGATCTTCCAGACTAGGCTATGGCAGATAAGCAAGATAAAGAGGATAACAATCCCCTTTCTGTTTTACTCCAGCTAGAAGCTGATGCACGTAGATCTGAAGATATATTGTCACTACATTATTTTATTGTCAATGAAACACGTCGTCTACTTCATTATCGACATGCAGTTCTTTTTGAAACTGTAGGAAAAAAATATTCTCGTTTTCACGCTATAAGAACCTCTGGCGTCACTTTGGTTGATCGTTCAATACCAAAAATACACTGGATAGAGCGCGTCGTTAATGATCTGAGAACTGAAAATTCAGGTGATCAGCCAGTCAAGGTTGTTTTTGAACAGCTGCCAGAGGAACTACAACAAGACTGGTGTAGCTTGTCATTGCCATATCCCGCTTGGGTTTCTTTGAAATTGCCTGATGGTTCTTTAGTAGGTTCTTTGTGGATGGAAAAAGAAACGGCCTGGAATGAGAATGAACTTTTCCTGATTAAACGATTAGCGGATACATATGCCCATGCTTGGGGCTACTTTGACAAACACCGGCGATTGAAATCATGGTTTTTTTCACGTAAAACGGTTTGGATATTAGGCGTTTTACTGATAGCGTTACTTTTGTTACCTGTTCAGCATTCAACCTTGGGGCCAGTAAAGGTGATTGCTAAAGAGCCTTTGATCGTTAGTGCACCAATTGATGGTGTCATAGCATCAATTCCCGTAGAACCAAATCAAATGGTTACTAAGGGGGACACACTTATAAGTTATGAAGATACCAATTATCGAAATGAATATGCCGTGGCAAAGCAATCTCTTGCTGTTACTCAAGCCGAACTGAAAAGATCTACCCAGGGCGCATTTCAAGATAAAAAGAGTAATGCAGAAGTTGCACTATTGGAAGCAAAAGTTGATTTGGCGAATATAAAGAAAAAATATGCCAGAGAAATGCTCGGTCATGTAAATGTTGTTGCAGAAAAGGAAGGTTTTTTGCTTTTTAGTGATAAATCGGAATTGATTGGTCGTCCGGTTACTACCGGCGAAAGATTGATGGAAATTGCAGAGCCAGGGAAATTGATGTTGCGTATTGACTTACCTGTTGAAAATAACATTGATTTTTCTCCGGGCGCTCCAGTTAAAGTGTATCTTGATGTCGATCCTTTAAAATCGATTGATGCAAAAGTTACTTACACTAGTTTTCGTGCTGAAGTTGTTCCAGGAGATATGCTGGTTTATCGAGTAGATGCTGAATTAACTGAAGAATTCGATAATTTAAGAGTCGGCTGGCAAGGTACCGCTAAAATTTATGGTAGCTCAGTCAATTTGTTTTTTTATCTTTTCCGTCGCCCTTTGGCTGCTGCACGTCAATACTTAGGTTATTGAAGTAAGTGCCATGCTTTCAGCCGATGTACAACAATTGCCACCTCTACGAGCGGATTTGCAATTATTGAAAGCACCGAACGCCTATGATGGGTCACAGACCTGGACGCTCTATGATCCTGTAAGTAATCATTTTTTTCGAATCGGTGTATTGGTTTCTTGCATGTTGAGGTATTGGTCGACGGCTAATAGTCAGGAGTTAATTAAAAAAATTTCAGCTGAAACCGTATTTAATCCAACCGAAGAGGATGTGTCAGCCCTTATTAGCTTTTTACACTCTAATCGGCTAACGGTTCAATCCCACATTCAGCAATCTGCGGAATATTTATCACAGCATCAGAAATATAATGCAAGTCGTTGGAAAAGACTTTTCAGTCAATATCTGTTTTTTCGAGTACCTCTTTTTCGGCCTGATATTTTTCTAAACCGAACTTATCCGTTTGTAAAAAAGTTCTGCACATCAACTTTATTATATTTGGTTACTTTGATCGGTATTCTTGGGATTTACTTTGTTTCACGGCAGTGGGATGTTTTTGTTCATACATTTTTACACTTCTTTACGTTTCAAGGTGCTTTAATCTATGCAGTAGCCTTGATGGGCACAAAAACTTTTCATGAGCTAGGGCATGCTTATACGGCTAAGCATTATGGTTGTCGGGTGCCCAGTATGGGTGTGGCT
>JAHZIU010000397.1 GCA_022601315.1 Betaproteobacteria bacterium | reverse complement strand
TCGGGCACAGACATATCCGTGATCCATAATGCTAAAGGCGCATAACGTAATTCAACTGCTGCCAATAGGGTCCAGAACAGCGCAATAAACACCGGAATCTGTACTAGAATCGGCAAACAACCACCCATCGGATTAATTTTTTCAGCTTTATAAAACTCCATCATGGCTTGGTGCATGCGTTGCTTGTCACTGGCATATTGCTCACGGATGCGTTGTAACTTTGGCGTGACCACACGTAATTTAGCCATTGAACGATAACCTGCTGCAGATAATGGGAAAAATATCAGCTTGACGGTTAATGTCAGGAGAATAATGGCAATTCCCCAGTTGTCTACATAAGAGTGATAGAAAGAGAGTAACGTGAATAATGGTACGGCCAGTATGGTCAACCAGCCATAGTCAACGGTTAGTTCGAGTCCTGGAGATAGCTCAGCCAGTTTTTTTTGCTCTTGTGGGCCGGCATAAAACGGCATGCTGATACTTTGCATCTGATTCGGTTCAATTGCACCGACTGGCGCAATAACACCCGCTGTATACTGGCTAACCGCCAGGCGTTTGGCATAATATTCACGCGGGGTATCTTGTTCAGGTAACCAAGCCGTCAGGAAATAGTGTTCAAGCATGGCTATCCAGCCATTATCATCATTGGTCGGATATTCCGCTTTATTTTTATCTAGGTCTGAAAAATGTATTTTTTGAAATTTTTCTTCTTCTGTGTAGATAACTGGACCTGTATAAGAATGTGACAGGAAGCCCGTGCCAACCGGCTTGTTTTGATCACGCAGCATCTGAAAGTAAGAGAAGGGCATAATTGTAGAATGACTATGATTCACAATTTCAAATGCCACATCAATTACATAGCTGCCTCGATGAAAGGTGTAAGTTTTTGCAACTTGTATGTCATTGACTTCCGGCGCCAGTAAGCGGACAACGACTTTATCTTCGCCAGGCCTTAATTCGTAATTATAGATATTTGATTCGACGATATATTTTGTTTTATGGCTGGGTAAGCCATCACCAATCAGTCCAGATTGCGCGACTTGGAAGCGAGTAGCTTGGTCTAGCAATAAAGGGTAGGGCTTGCTTTCATCTTCTCTGGAAGGATGTTCTAATAAACCAAGTTGCCTTATATCGCCACCCGCTGTATCAATCTCAACAGATACTAAATCTGTTGTTACCTGAATTTTTTCGCCAATATCCAGTAAGTTAGGTGTTACGAAAGAATTAGTTCCATCTATTCCAGCTGCAATACCGCCAGAACTTTCCGGGGAAGAGGCAAGCCCATCACCTGGTACAGGTAAGGGGTCATGACGTTGATTGGTAGTGTCGGTTACTGTACCACCGGATGCCAATTGTGGAGCGGTAGAATTTAATTCTTTTCGCCACGATTCCCACAGAAACAGCAATGAAGTGGATAAAATTATAATGAGTAGAAGTTTTTTTGTTTCCATTTTTGTCTGGTCAGTTTAGTTTTTGCGACAATATTATTAAATTTGTACGCATTGTACAGTTTCTGGATAGCACTGTATTTGCATTTTGCAGCGCTAATATTGTCGATGTTCTTTGACTAGACACGCAAAGCAGTAGCGTATCTAAATTAAGTTGTTTGTATTTATTAGGGCACCGGTTCATAGCCGCCTTTGCCCCAAGGGTTGCAGCGCAGTATACGCCAGATGCTTAGCCGCATTCCACGCAAAAACCCATGTTTAGCCAAAGCCTCACAAGCGTACTGTGAACAAGTTGGACTGAAACGGCAGGAGGGTGCCAAGAGTGGGCTAATGCAGTACTGATAAAGCTTAATTAAACTAATAACTAACCGTGACATTGTTGTAATTTAAGCATGAGTAATTTGGCTTCAGTGCTTAAGCTTAGTGAATTATTCTTGTCAACCGGGCGGCGTAAACGAATGACCAAATCCAGCTGTATTGTTCTTTCTTCTCGTTGATTCATACGAAATATTTCTCTAAATATCCGTTTAATCCGATTTCGTTTAACTGCACGTCGTTCCACTTTTTTGGCAACAATAAGCCCTAATCGGGAATAAGCAAGATTATTGGGTTTAGCGTACATTTGAATAAGATCGCTGCTGGCCTGACACTTATAACGAATTACTGCAGTAAACTCTTCTGCTTTATGTAATCGGTGGTTTTTTGGCAGGGAATAAATTTCTACAAAGCTAATAATAGATTTTTGATGCTCGGTAAAATTCAAACACCCAATCGAGCACGTCCTTTAGCACGACGTGCCCTAATTATTGCTGCGCCACTACGTGTCTTCATGCGTACAAGGAAACCATGTGTACGTCTTCTTTTTATAACGGACGGCTGAAAAGTACGTTTCATCTTTCTCTCTAATTTCTTTAGTCAATAGAACCGACTATTACAACCTGTTATGGGGTCTGCTGTCAACTGAATTTTTAGTGATAACTCAACGTGCGTTTAAATAATTATAATAGAGAAATTTAACTGATTGATTCATTAAAATAAAAAATTAAAAAAGGGTCGTTTCTGAAACAATTGTACCTTTGGACAATTTGCGAAGTGAAACTTAGTAGATATATTGTCAACTGGTTGCATTTATTAATGTGTGGAATTACACTGAAAACGTTTGGAGAGGAAAAGTGATAATGGACTTTACTACAGCCGTGAACCATCGATCTGAGGATCGTCGCCAGAGCATGTCATTTTTCTGTGCGTACCATTTGGGTATTAAGACCGGTAGACGGATAAATGAGCGTCGGTTCAATAAAGGGGCGGCGGCATATGTTGATCGCTATTCGAGTCATTTAATGGTTTGCGTCATTGGTATTTTACTTTTAAGTATATGTGATGCTGTTTTTACATTAAAGATCTTGGCAAATGGCGGTGAAGAGCTGAACTGGTTTATGGCGGTACTTATTGAGGATAGCGTCAGTAAGTTTATAGCTATTAAATTAGCACTCACTTCTTTGGCGCTTATCTTGCTGGTTATTCATCATAATGTTCTGATTACAAATAAAATACGAGTGCGTCATTTAAAATATTTGATTTTGACGGGTTATAGCGTATTGATAGGCTACGAGCTACATTTACTTAAGCTTGCTACAGCTTAGCTAGCACTCCTTCAACTTAGTATTTAACGGATATAGTTAGCTCTGAAATTAACTAAAGGATAGAAATGACTGACAGCGAACAAAAAATAGTAATTGATGGAAATGAATATTTACTTTCATCTCTCAGTGATGAGGCGAAAG
>JAHZIU010000396.1 GCA_022601315.1 Betaproteobacteria bacterium | reverse complement strand
GGTTCGTTGGTGGCAGCGATTGGCAGTTATTTGGATGCAAAATTTAATAATGGTGAATGGTTAGTCAGAATTGAAGACCTAGATCCACCAAGAATGGTAGCGGGCGCGTCGTATGATATCCTTAGAACACTTGAAAAACTTGGCATGGAATGGGATAGTGAAGTAATTTTTCAAAGCCGACGTTATGAAGCATACCAGCTTGCATTAAGCAATTTAACGCAAATGGCGAAGATTTATCCCTGTACATGTTCACGCAAAGAAATTGTTGACTCCAGTATAGTGGGTCTCAGCGGCCCTGTATATCAAGGAACTTGTCGGAACGGTGTCTCCCATGTAGGCAGGCAATTCGCATTGCGACTTAGAACGCATCACCACCTTATACAATTTAGAGATATTTTGAGAGGCTCAACTTGTCAATGTCTCGAACGCGATATTGGAGATTTTGTGTTGCGCAGGGCGGATGGTGTTTATGCTTATCAATTAGCTGTGGTGGTCGACGATGCATCGCAACACATTACACATGTCGTGCGAGGCGCTGATTTGCTGGATTCAACACCACGCCAAATCTATTTGCAGCAATTATTGGGATATACTACACCAACATATATGCATTTACCTGTTGTAACCAATTCACTGGGAGAGAAACTCAGCAAACAAACGCTTGCAGAACCAATTAATCTTTCAGATACCTCATCACAATTAATTGCCGCGTTACAATTTTTAGGGCAGGCACCTCCCAAGGAATTGCGAGCAAGTAACTTAGCATCACTTTGGCAATGGGCAATTAGTAATTGGCGGATTGATAAAATCCCATAATAATTTAACAGGAGGCTTCGTGGCTTTTTTGCCATTTTATATACCGAATAAAAAGCGAATAAAAATAATAATTGTCGGTGGAGGTTATGCGGGAATGGCTGCGCTTTCTGCATTGACACGTTATGCCGAGAATATTGAAATTATAATTGTTGACCCACGTGAACAACATATTAAGGTAACGCATTTACATGAAACATTCCGTTATCCCTTGTCTGATCTGCAAGTATCATTTGCCGATTTAACAGCACGTTTTGACTTTCGTCATATACAGGAAGAATTATTATTTGATGAAAATATTTTGCAACAATGGCAAGCAGATAAATGTATTGCGTTGCATGATGAGGTTGTAGCGTTTGATTATCTGTTAATTGCATCGGGCTGTGGTGAGGCAGTGAATCAACAGATTGAAAATGTATTGAGTTTACAGGATTTCATGACATTAGCCGGGTCAGATTTATTAACAAACCACCTCGCCAAAAGTGAAAAAACCGAACACTCAATCTCTGTAATCGGTGGCGGTGCGACGGGCATTCAATTTTTATTTGAAGTCGAGCAGTTTTTACGCAGAAAAAGAATTAATGCCAAACTTCGCTTAATTCATTCTGGAGATCGGGTGCTTGAGCAGTTTCCTAAAGGTTTTGATTCTTATGTGCAGTCATGTATACAAGATTCTGGGATAGAGTTTTTTCCTAATACTTATTATCGTGAACAACAGATCGAAAAAATTTTATTGGAGGAAAAAAATTCAAAAAAACAATTTGAGCTGCCTTCAGATTTAACACTGCTGTTTTTAGGTAAAAAAAAGAAAAAACAGTTGGTTGCTAATGCTTTTGGGCAACTGTTAATCGATCAAAAAGTATTGCAAAATATTTTTGTCGCCGGGGATTGTTCTTTTTATAACTCATTAGGCTCCAATATACTAGCGGCACAATCCGCAGTGCGCAAAGGTAAACTTGCAGCGCGCAATATTTTACGGCATTCTAGTGTTATTGGATTACTAGAGCCATATTTACACCATGAATTAGGCTATGTTGTGAGTCTTGGGTCGACAGATGCGGTTGGTTGGTTGGTTTCAGAAGGTAATGTCGTTTCAGGTATGCCGGCACTGGCAATTAAAGAATTGGTAGAGACACAATATGACTTGCTACTTGTTGGTGTCGATACATACCTGATTTAGCGTTTCTAGGCAGGAGACTTGATTATGTTTGGTTTGTTAAATAAAACGCCGGTTATTGGTAAAGCCAGCACATTGATTCATAGTTCGAGTGATAGCTTATTTCAATTTATAGGGACCGATTTGCTGGTAAATTATCCTATATGGTCGCCTGAAGTTAAAGAACTGGAGAAATTAACAGATGGTCCGATGCAGCTTGGAACTTTGTGTCGTCAAGTACGTATTGATCAGGGTAATCGATCAGAATCAACTTTTAAAATAACTGTTTTTGATGAAGGTACACGTATTAGCTTTAAAGGTGTTTCAAACCCTTATCAATGTGATTATGTTATAGAATCGGTCAATTCAACAGAGAGTCGCCTTACATTTTCATTCGAGTTGCTGGATCTTGAATTACATATAAAACCATTTGAGAAGCTTGTGCGAATTGCTATTCAGGGGGGTACAGAAACAACAGTAAAAAACATTAAAAAATTAATTGAAACAAAACAATCCTGATTTGGTTTGACCAATTATGAAAAGTTATGCAAGTTAAGTTGTTTTTTTATTGGTTGTAATAGATTAACCTGGAGAAAAAATAATGGACTTTATCGCTGAGAAAGACCCTGGATTAATTCCAAAAGTATTAGCAGAAATCCTCGACTCTTGTGTGAACGGCGTGACATTAGCTGACCCTGATCAAAAAGATTTACCGCTGGTATATGCGAATAAAGCATTTGAAAGCATAACGGGCTATTCACAGGAGGATACGATCGGTAGAAATTGTCGTTTTTTACAAGGAACCGATCATGATCAAGAAGGTGTAAAACAATTACGAGAAGCGATTAAAAATAAAGAACCGATTGTTGTAACACTCAGAAATTATCGCAAGAATGGTGAGTTATTCTATAACCACTTGAGTATGACACCGCTGTTCGATTCTAATGGAGACATATTGTATTTCCTCGGTGTGCAATACGAGATTACTGATCAGATTCGTGCAGATGAAGAAATTAAAAAGTTAAAAGAAGAACTTGAAGCATTGAAAAAATAAATTACTGTACCGGTATCACAGAATTTATATTGAATGGATTATTAGAACCCTGTGCAAGCAAATCAAGTATTGATCACCGACATAACCAATATATGGATGCTAAATTATTGAAAATGCACAGGATTTAAATTTAGAAATACTAATCCATAACTTTTATTAATGCTGACACGTCTTCTAGTGAATTAACAATAGCATCGCAATCCAAATCATAGACATCGCGCCCTTCATTATACCCATAAGGGACACAAAAAATATGGCAACCTGCTGCACGTGCAGCAATCGCATCATTGAGCGAATCGCCGATTAATAAGGCTTTACTCGGATGTACATCAAAATGTTTACAAATATGTAGTAAAGGTAAGGGATCCGGCTTCTTTCTTGGTAGGCTGTCACCTGATAATACAATCTCAAATTGATCAATTAAGCCGGTAGCCTGTAGTAGTGGTAATGTAAATATTTCTGATTTATTGGTAATGCAAGCCAGTTTAAAACCAGCTTTTAACAACGCTTCAATACCGTTTATCACGCCTGGATAGGGTCGTGTGTTTATGCTCAAATTTGTTGCATAATGATTCTTATAGATAGGCAGAGCTTTTGCAAAGAGCGTTGCCTCCGGTTCTTCATCCATATGGCCTGTCAAAGTACGTTTGACCAATCGCTCAATACCTTTACCAATATATGACTGAATGGTGGCCGGTGATTTTTCGGGAAGATCCAGTTCACGCAGCATTAAATTTGCCGCCAGTGCAAGATCATCCGCTGTATTTAGTAATGTCCCGTCTAAATCAATCATGATTACTTTTACAGGTAGCGGGATATCTATTTTTTTAACCGATGACTGGGCTGTGTTAAAGTTTTGACTATTCATTTAGATCCTTGAAAATATCGTAAAATATTTTCTTTATTGTAATTATACTTTTGCTAGTTCAGCACGTAACGCTGAGACAACGGAATCATAGCGATGTGGGTCACTGTCTTTGCCCGCGTTATAAATGGCTGATCCAGCAACAAAGGTGTCGGCGCCTGCGCGTGCAATTTCAGCGATATTGTCAACTTTTACGCCGCCATCAATCTCCAACATAATATCTTTTCCGCTGGCATCTATGCGTTTACGCACTGCTGATAGTTTGGTTAGTGCTTCAGGTATGAATTTTTGTCCACCAAAACCTGGGTTCACTGACATAATCAGGACTAAATCCAATTTATCCAGAACATGATCCAGATAATGTAGTGGTGTTGCGGGATTAAAAACAAGACCCGCTTTACAACCCTGCTCCTTGATGAGTCCAATGGTGCGGTCTATATGGTTGGATGCTTCCGGGTGGAATGAAATGATATTTGCGCCAGCTTTAGCAAAATCAGGAATAATTCGATCAACGGGTTCAACCATCAGATGAACATCAATAATTGCATCGGTTACAGGACGAATGGCTTCACACACTAGTGGGCCAATGGTCAGATTTGGAACATAATGATTATCCATTACATCAAAATGCACAATATCTGCACCAGAATCGATAACGGCGGTTATTTCTTCGCCAAGTTTTGCAAAATTAGCAGATAAAATGCTTGGTGCTATTCGGTACATGTGAGACCTCTTTTTATTAAAGAGCGTATTTTAACCGCAAATGACTAAAATAACGATTGAGAAACACATTAGATTATCAAATTCTTATCATGTAATGCATTTTCTTCTTGAAACCATTCAAAAAATAGTGTGCAATGGGCAAATGTCAGAAAATAATAAATATGAAATAGATATTAGTATTCGTACGACTTACTTACCTGATCAATCTTCAGAAGATGAAGCACGTCATGTGTTCGCATACACAATCACCATTGAAAATAATGGATTAGTTGCAACGCAGTTAATTAGTCGACACTGGATTATAGACAGTGGCGATGGCAGTATTCAGGAAGTTCGTGGGTTAGGGGTGGTCGGTGAGCAGCCATTGCTGCGGCCTGGTGATAGCTTTGAATATACCAGTGGTACGGTTATTTCATCATCTGTTGGTTCGATGAAAGGAAGCTATCAAATGGCGGCAGAAGATGGCGTTCATTTTGATGTTTCGATACCTGAATTTATTCTAAGCGTGCCAAGAGTGATTCATTAATTTACATTGATGATTTATTTGGGATTTGTTGTTAGCAAATATATACTTTCTTGGACTTTACTTAGACCATACGCCTGATAGCGTGGATTCTGTGCGGTTACGTCGAATTTCGCCAGTAAATGAATCTGGGCATGTTGATCATAGAGTGCTCTGACTTCTTCCGCTGAAACTGCAAATGGTGGGCCGGGCATTTCAAACTGTGGATAGTCAAATGTAATCAATAAAATCTGGGTGGCTGGTGGCAGGATATCTAAAAGGTGGCGTACGTATTTTTTACGTATTTCCGGCGATAACGCAACCAATGATGCGCGGTCATAAACTGCGCCTACCTGCGACAGATGGTGATAGTGCACGTCAAAAAAATCACCGCATAGAATACTAATATCATTTGCACTTAGGCATTCCAGTTTTTCAAGGGTTTGAAGCTGCGGGCTAAGTTTGTTTTCGTCAAAAAATGCTTGCACTGCCTGGGTGCTGAATTCTACGCCTAATACTTTATGACCTTGCTCACGCAACCAAAGCAAATCATGGCTTTTACCGCACAATGGTACGAATACTTGACAGTCCTTACAGTCACTGGGCAAGTTTAATTCCCGCCAATACTGACGCAAGTATGGGTTAATTTCATTTTGGTGAAAGCCAATTTCGTCATGTTCCCATCGATCTAACCAATATTCTTTTGTCATATAGGCGTATCCCCTGTTACAGTAATTTGAAATGTCTGAATCTATTCATCTGTATCGTTACGATATGATCATACAGTGTTATAAATACAATTTTGCGGCTATTATTTTCTACTTTATATAATTCACATAACAATACAATTGGAGCGAATAAATGCGTGCAGTTTTTCTTGATTTTGGTTCCGGTAGCCGTGGTGATATGGACTGTACGGCACTGGAACAGGCGATATCTCCCTGGCGATACTACCAAGATTCTTCTGAGCAGGAGGTGTTGGAGAGAATCAAGGAAGCAGAAATCATTGTTAACAACAAAGTGTTTCTTAATCGCGAAGCAATCTTTGCAGCAAATCGCTTGAAATTAATATGTATCGCTGCAACCGGATTCAACAATGTCGATCTTTCTGCTGCGGCTGAACGCAATATTCCTGTTTGTAATGTACGCGGTTATGCCACATCATCTGTCGTGCAACATGTTTTAATGCTCATGCTGAATTTATCGTGCCGATTTTTGGAATATCAGGCCTTAGTAAAAAGTGGTGGTTGGCAGGCCAGCAAATACTTTTGTCCACTTGACTTTAGTATTGAAGAATTGTCTGGTAAAACTTTGGGAATAATCGGTTACGGTGAATTGGGTAGGGGCGTGGCTAAAGTCGCCGAAGCATTCGGCATGAATGTATTAATAGCGGAACATAAAAACAAACCTGCACGATCTGGTAGAACAGCATTTGACGAAGTAATCGGACAAGCGGATTTCATAACACTGCATTGCCCGCTTTCACCAGAAACGCGTAACTTGATAAGCCGCAGAGAACTTGAATTGATGAAGCCCACGGCATATCTTATAAATACAGCACGCGGCGGGTTACTGAATGAAAAAGACCTGCTACATAGTTTATCGACAAATAGTATTGCAGGTGCAGGTATCGATGTTTTGCAAGAGGAGCCGCCTGCAAAAGACAGTATGATATTACAATACCAATTACCTAATCTGATTGTAACCCCGCACATTGCCTGGGCCAGCAGAGAATCCAGACAACGTTTATTGGATCAAATAGCGGAAAATATCAATAATTTTTTTCAAAATAAGCCCTTTAATCAAGTCGGTATTACTTAGTATTATTAGTATCCAGGCTCGGGCTTTGAATCTGTCTCTGGGCTTCAAAAGCGGGTTTATTTGAAATGTGTTTTTCTCGCTGCCTATTAAAACTTGAAGAATATACGCCATAATTGAGTAGACACATCAATGGTAACGATACAATACCTAGACCGGGAATCCATTGTAAAAAAAGTAGTGTCAGGCTGCCAAGTCGAACAAACCATCGTGCCCAAAAATTGGATATACGTGGTAAATACAGACGCAAACCACTGATTAATGCTAACCGGTAATACAAAATACCAGGAATAATGCCAACAATGGGGATTGCACTAAAGGCAGCGGTAACCAGTAATGTTTTAGGCAATTTCTTCCGCAGATGTGCTAAATAAGCGTCGATTTCTTCAATAGTGCCAAAAAACGGTTTGCCACAAACTTCACAATCAATATTGAGTCCATTTTCTTTGGATCTTGCTGCACAGTAGCTGCAACGCTTGTTTTCTAGCAGTTCCAATTTATGCTGATGCAAATTTGTTATTGGTGTTTCAGTTGCCTGTCCGAACCAACCTACAGCAACCGGTGATTGCATAACTGTATTACATTGTCCGCAATTAGGCGCACAAAGATGATTCTCGTGGCCACAATTCGTACAGGCGCGATACTGTTTGGCCTCTCTTTTTTCTAACTGATATTTAATTAAATACAGGATTAATACAGCCAGACCGGCAACAATAACTGCTGCGAGGGGCATGAGCACAACAAATAATGGGCCAAAAATGCCCAGGCTGGTTTCCACAAAAGAAAGTAAGTTGCGAACACCAATTTCATCTGTTGGGTCCATTTCTGTTAATAATAAGTAAAAGCCATTTCTTATGCCAGATACGAACCAGGTAAGACAGCCAACAACAAAAGACCATACATATTCAATCGAGATAAACCCTGCAAAATCAGAGGTAACACCTGCATGTTTAAAATGTTGAACAAGATCTTCAATATTCCCGCCAACTAGAGAAAAGCATAATGTGGCTGCAAATATCCCTTTTAGCTCTGATTCCCCAAATGGAAAAAGCTGGCGCATATCAGGAGATTTGTTATAGATATACTCAATGATACTTAGGACAAACAGCACACCTATTGATGTCGGAGATGTTAACCATTCCGGCAGAGCGGTGAGTAATGCCAGGGGGGTTGTGGTTGATATAAGCCATTCATGTAAGCTAGCATCAAGCCAAAGAGATGATCCGGGTGCATCTGCAAGTTGTGTCAATAAACTGTCTGGGTCAATGCCTAAATACCTGAGATATACATAATATTCTGCCAGAAGAACCATGCACAATAGTGAGAGCGCACCTCTTGCAGCAAAGAGCGGAATAACAGCAAGACTTAGCAGATAAAACGAAATATCCATTACAAGCTCCAGATTATGATTGACACGATGGAACCTAGAAATTTTGGATCTGTTTGTTAGATATCGGCCTTTCCTAGGAAGCTGCCCAAGGAGATCCTGGGCAACCTTTTGTGGTTCCGCCTACTGTACGATAGAACTATAATTTTTACTTCAAGACTTGATCATTACAGTTCGATTTATTAATTATAGTATTACCTTATTTAAGTTGCTCATGTAGCAAATTAAGAATGCGTGTAGCGATACTGGCACTTACCGGTGTGTTATCTTCATTCAAGACGGTAACAATGCTGCTATTTGTTCCGACTTCTCTGACCAAGATATGATATTTGTCTGCATTGGAATCTTTTTCATCATTTTTACGCCAAAACATTAGCCCTGATAAGAGGCCATCATCATCGCCCGTTTTATGGCTATCTGATTCAGGATCGATATAACGTACATAATAGATGCCATCAATACGATTTCTGTCTTCAACTGTAAATCCAATTCGATCAAGTGCTAATCCAACACGACGCCAAGACCGATCAAATGCTTCATCGACGATGAGTGTTTGTCCTGTATCAGTATCAATATATGCACGATCCTGAGTCGTACCTACTGTTGCAAGTTCAAGTTTAGCGCGTTCTTCCTCGACGCCAAATCGAATCATTAATCGAGAAAGCATTTCAGCCTCAAGATCCGGATCAGAAGGGCGAGGTTGCCAGATAGTGCGCTGTGTGCTTCCGCCCTCCAGTACTTCGTCCATACCACGGTGACTAATGTAAACTTCGGTATAACCATTTTCATTTCGCTCCAGGCGTGTTCGAAACTTATCTCGTTCAGCAGCGGAATAAATACTATCTAAAAAAGTAGAAAGAAAATTTCGAATAAAATCTTGAGGAATGCTGGCACGATTTTCTGCCCAATCCGTTTCCATTACGCCCGCTTCAGGAACTTCAGTTTTGATTAAAAACCCCAACTCCTGCCAGAATTCTTTAACGATTGGCCATACTGCTTCTGGTGCTTGAGGGATAACCAGCCAGCGTTGCGTGCCTGCGCGCTCAATATGCACATCTTGGACTGACATGGGCAACAGAGAAGAGGAGCCGACTCTTGGTTGAGTTCCCTGTTCATTACTATAAGAAGAGAACGTTGTGCTACCCGGCGAATCAGCGTCTGGAATAGCATAGCGATCATCTGTAATCGGTGTGATTAAATCAGGCGGGACATCCAATGCTGGTAATCTTCCCGTTGATTTATAGTCTATTTTCTTGTTTTCAGAGAAAATATTACAACCTGTTAATGCTAACGAAAGTATCAGTGCCGAATATAGTATAGTTACACTCTGCCGTCTCACTTTTGTCATTTTACCCCTCATTTTACCCCTTGGAATCGAGAATATTGGCTAAATTCATCGCATCTCTGACAAGTTGATGGTGCTCATCAGATAATGGTGTTAATGGTGAACGCAAACCTGAAGAAATAAGCCCCATTTGTGCAACAGCCCACTTTACCGGAATTGGATTGGATTCTACAAATAAGTCAACATGTAGCCTCATTAGTTTATTGTTGATTGCCCGTGCTGTATTTAAATCGCCAGAAAATGCAGCTGCACACATTTTATGCATTAAGTTGGGCGCAACATTTGCAGTAACGGAAATAGTGCCATGCCCGCCTAGTAACAATAACGCTAGCGCACTTATGTCATCACCGCTGTAAATGAAGAAATCAGACGGTGCACGGCGCAATAAATCAGATCCTCTTCCAATATTACCAGTCGCATCTTTGATGCCAATGATATTGGGTACTTGTGCTAAGCGTAGTGCAGTGTCGTTAGCAATATCTGCAACGGTTCTACCCGGCACATTATACAAAATAAGGGGGATATCTACTGCTTCAGCAATCGCCTTGAAATGCTGATATAACCCTTGCTGGGTTGGTTTGTTGTAATATGGTGCTACGGAAAGACAAGCATCTACCCCTGCAGTCTTTGCGTCAATTGATAAACCAATTGCTTCGCGTGTTGAATTCCCACCAGTGCCAGCGATTACTGGTATACGACCAGCCACATGATCAACCGCAGTTTGCATCAGCAGTCGATGTTCATCAAAATCAACGGTGGGTGATTCACCCGTCGTGCCTACCACGACAATACCATCGGTGCCTTGTTCTATGTGGAAGTCAATAAGGGTGCGAAAACGTTCCAGGTCTAGACTACCATCTGTCTCCATAGGAGTGACGATAGCAACCAAGCTACCTTTAAACATGACTATCTATCCCGTGAAAAAAACGTATTTTACCCGAAACTCGCATCAATTAAGTAGATTCGCAGTATATGCCGGATTTTTTCTAATAAGAAAAGAACTATCTCAGCTCGGTAGTAATGCCAAGCTGAGATGTATGACTTGCAATTAAACTAACAAATAACATTCTACTGGACTATTTTATTAAACTGCATCAAACCATCGCAATAGTCAACAGAAATTGTGTCTTTGGCAGCAAAATTACCTTCTAAAATCTCTTTTGCTAGTGCATTCTCAATTTGTGATTGTATTGCTCGCTTAAGCGGTCGTGCACCAAAAACGGGATCAAAACCAACATGTGATAATGCTGCAAGTGCTTCTTTACTCACTTGTAAGCTGATTTCCAGTTTTGCTAATCGAGTATGTAGATGCTGTAGTTGTATTTGTGCGATTGATTGAATATCTTTCTCATCTAATGCGTGAAAAACAACCACTTCATCAATACGATTAATAAATTCTGGTCGGAAATATGTTTTTACTTCTTCCATAACCACTTGCTTAATGGCAGTATATTCATTACCAGCCATCTCCTGGATCATTTGTGATCCAAGATTGGACGTCATGACAATAACCGTATTCTTAAAATCGACCGTACGTCCCTGTCCATCAGTCATTCTGCCATCGTCTAATACTTGTAACAACACATTAAAGACATCTGGGTGTGCCTTTTCAACTTCATCCAAGAGAATGACAGAATAAGGTTTTCTACGCACAATTTCGGTCAGGTATCCACCTTCTTCATAGCCGACATAGCCCGGGGGCGCACCTATCAAACGTGCAACTGAATGTTTTTCCATGAATTCAGACATATCAATACGAATTAAATGATCCTCTGAATCAAACAAAAAATTTGCCAGTGTTTTACATAATTCAGTTTTTCCAACACCCGTTGGGCCGAGGAATAGAAATGACCCGTAAGGCCGGTTTGGGTCAGCTAAACCAGCCCGGGAACGGCGAATTGCATCAGATACAAGTCTTACCGCTTCATTCTGTCCTATGACACGTTCATGTAATTTTTGTTCCATCAATAGTAATTTGTCACGTTCGCCCTGCATCATTTTTGATACAGGAATCCCTGTGGCACGTGAAATAACTTCTGCAATTTCTTCTGCACCTACTTGTGTTCGTAGTAGTTTTGGTTGTTCGGATTCGGTATCTTGTTCTGAAAGATTTGATTGCTTATCCTGGACACTGAGTTGTGTCTGGAGTTGTGATTCTAATTGTGGGATACGACCATATTGCAGTTCAGAGACTTTTTGCCAATCTCCTTTCCGCGTTGCCGCATCCATTTCCAGTTTAACCTTCTCCATTTCCTCCTTAATATGCTGAGTCCCCTGGACTTGAGATTTTTCTGTTTTCCAGACCTCATCCAGATCAGCATATTCACGTGATTTCTGTTTAATCTCGTCTTCGAGTAATTGTAAGCGTTTTAATGAAGCTTCATCTTTTTCTCTTTTAATCGCCTCACGTTCAATCTTGAGTTGTATCAGGCGCCGATCTAGTATATCCAATGCTTCCGGTTTGGAATCTATCTCCATACTTATGCGTGCGGCAGCTTCATCGATCAGATCGATGGCTTTGTCGGGTAAAAAACGATCCGTAATATAGCGATTGGACAATTCGGCGGCGGCAACAATGGCTGGATCAGTGATATCAACACCGTGATGGACTTCATATTTTTCCTGAAGCCCACGTAAAATGGCTATCGTTGCTTCAACAGTGGGTTCTTCTACGAGCACTTTTTGAAATCGCCTTTCCAATGCGGCATCTTTTTCGATGAATTTGCGGTATTCATCTAATGTCGTCGCGCCAACACAATGTAATTCCCCACGGGCCAGTGCTGGTTTCAGCATATTGCCGGCATCCATTGCACCCTCAGCTTTGCCAGCGCCAACCATCGTGTGCAATTCGTCAATAAACAAAATAGTCGTGCCTTCATCCTGTGCCAGTTCTTTTAATACTGATTTAAGGCGCTCTTCAAATTCTCCTCTAAACTTAGCACCAGCCAGAAGCGCCGCCATGTCCAACGATAAAACCCGTCTGTCTTTTAAATTCTCAGGTACTTCACCATTAATAATGCGCTGCGCCAGACCTTCTACAATGGCTGTTTTCCCCACTCCCGGTTCACCGATAAGGACTGGATTGTTTTTAGTACGTCGTTGTAATACCTGGATCGCGCGGCGAATCTCATCATCACGCCCGATGACCGGGTCAAGCTTGCCGAGACGTGCTTGCTCTGTCAGATCAAGCGTGTATTTTTTTAATGCTTCACGGCTGCTCTCTGCTTCAGCACTGTTCACTTGCTCACCGCCGCGTACCGTATTAACTGCTTCTTCCAATGCACTATAACTGGCGCCATGTTGTTTCAATATGTTGCCAACTTCACCTTTGTCTTTAACCGCAGCCAATAAAAACATTTCCGAGGCAATAAATTGGTCACCTCTTTTTTGCGCTTCCTTATCAGCCAGATTAAACAAATTGCCTAGTGTTCTTGAAACATTTATTTCTCC
>JAHZIU010000074.1 GCA_022601315.1 Betaproteobacteria bacterium | reverse complement strand
GCGACATTGTTTATAAAGCGGGATTATTGCTGGGTGAAAATTTTACTATTGGTCGTTGTTTAAAGAGTGTTTTGGCAAACAGTGCGGATGCACTGCTTGCAACAATTGAAAAATCCGGTTTGTGTGGTCGTGGTGGCGCCGGGTTTAATACCAGTAAAAAGTGGCAAATCTGTCGACAGGCCAGCGGATCTACACGCTATGTCGTATGCAACGCCGACGAAGGTGAGCCGGGTACATTTAAAGACCGGTTATTGCTGACTAACCATGCTGAAGCAATGTTTGAAGGTATGGCACTGTGTGCTTTTGTTATCGGCGCAGAAAAAGGTTTTGTATATCTGCGTGGTGAGTATCGTTATTTATTATCATCTTTGCAATCTAAGCTAGATCAGTATCGGCAATGGGGATTTCTGGGAAATAACATATTAGGTAGCCCTGCATTTAATTTTGATATTGAAATTGTCGTGGGTGTGGGCGCTTATATTTGTGGGGAAGAATCCGCGTTGATCGAATCGCTGGAAGGCAAACCGGGTATTCCTCGTGTTCGTCCGCCGTTTCCTGTAACACATGGTTACCTTGGTCAACCAACAGTGGTGAATAATGTGGAAACATTCATTGCTGCTGCTACTATCGTATCGCATGGCAGTGACTGGTTCAGGTCTGTGGGTACAGCACAATCATCCGGTAGTAAAATCTTGAGTATCAGTGGTGATTGCCTGCTGCCCGGTATTTATGAATATCCCTTTGGCGTTTGTGTTCAGCAGGTTTTGGATGATTGTAAAGCGGAGAATGTACAGGCAATACAAATTGGCGGCCCTGCGGGAAGATTGATTGGAAAAGATGATTTTCACCGGCGGATTTGCTTTGAAGATTTGTCCACCGGCGGTTCAATACTAATTTTTGGGCAACAATGTGACTTGTTGACCATTAATCGTAACTTTGCCCATTTTTTTGCGCATGAGAGCTGTGGTTTTTGTGCGCCCTGCCGGGTGGGCACAAAATTGTTAAAAAGCAGTTTGCATAAAATTGCTGATGACAGAGGCACACAGCAGGATAAGATGGAAATAAAACAATTAAGCGAACTGGTAAAACGTTATTCACATTGCGGCTTGGGACATACAGCAGCGCACCATATCCTGGATAGCTTGCAGCATTTTCCACAAGCATTTGAGAAACACTTGACGCAATATACATTTACACCACAATTAGATTTGGATAAGGCACTTGAAGATGCTCGTCAAATAACACAGCGTGACGATGCCGCAGCACATCTAAAAAGTCTATGACACACAATACATTTTTCATTGATGGAGAAGAAATTTCCTTTCTGCCAGGACAAACCATCATGGATGCGGCGCTGACTGCAGAAGTCTATATTCCGCATTTGTGTCATTATCCTGGTTTGACACCGCATGGGAATTGCAGATTGTGTAGTGTTGAGATTGGTAATAAAAGCGTTGCTGCCTGTACCACACCGGCTGCTGCCGGTCAGCACATTAGCTGCAACACCCCGGCTTTAAATGAAGCACGTAAATCCATCACACAAATGCTGTTCATTGAGGGCGAACATATTTGTCCGTCTTGCGAAAAAACAGGTAATTGTAAGCTGCAGGCCATGGGATATTATCTGGGTATGCAGGATGAACACTATCCACAGTTTTATCAACGTCGTGCAATAGATGCTTCGCATGCCAGCATTTTGCTGGATCATGGCCGCTGTATTCTTTGTGATTTATGTGTTCGCGCGAGTCGTGAAGTGGATGGAAAAAATGTGTTTGCCATTGCCGGACGCGGCACGGATGCACATTTGATTGTAAATTCAAGCACGGGAAAATTAATTGACAGCAATATCGAAGTGAGTGATTTGGCAGTAAACATCTGCCCTGTTGGTGCCATTATGATCAAAAAACAAGGCTATGAATTACCTATTGGGCAACGCATTTACGATCAGCATACAATCGACGAGATCGGTTTACAAGAGAACACAGCGAAAATCCCAAATCAAGATGATCACTGAGCCAAAATTTAGAATTGCAACCACGTCATTGGCAGGCTGCTTCGGCTGCCATATGTCTTTCCTGGATATGGACGAACGTTTAATAGCCTTACTGGAGCAAGTGGAATTGAATCGTTCACCGTTAACGGATATTAAACATTGCGGTCCTTGTGATATCGGTTTGATAGAAGGTGGCGTCTGTAATGCAGAAAACGTCCATGTATTACGTGAATTTCGTGCCAACTGCAAAACGCTCATTGCAGTGGGTGCCTGTGCTATCAATGGTGGCGTGCCGGCCATGCGTAATTATTTTGATTTGCAGGAATGTTTGCAAGAAGTGTATCTGACCGGAACAGGTATTACGAATCCACAGATCCCGAATGATAACGAACTGCCATTACTACTTGACAAAGTTTATCCAATTAGTGAGGTGGTGCGAGTAGATTATTACTTACCAGGTTGTCCTCCTTCAGCAGATGCTTTTTTACAGATACTTGAACCATTACTCAGCAGCCAGGAGCCCGAACTTCTCAAGAAGCATTTACATTATGACTAACCTACAGTAAGTTGATCCAGCAAATCATGGCGCAAAATAATCATTCACAACCTGCTACCCGACGCATCGCCATTGACCCTGTCACTAGGGTTGAGGGGCATGGCAAGATCACATTACTGCTGGATGCAAACAATCACATTCAGGAAGCACGTTTTCATATTGTTGAATTTCGTGGCTTTGAAAAATTTATTCAGGGCCGCCCCTATTGGGAAGTACCTTTCATTGTGCAACGCTTATGTGGAATTTGCCCGGTCAGCCACCAATTGGCTGGTGCCAAGGCGGTTGACCAGTTGGCTGGTGTTAAACAGCTTACACCTACTGCAACCAAATTACGCCGTCTACTGCATTTTGGTCAAATTTTACAATCACATGCTTTGCATTTCTTCCACCTTTCATCGCCTGATTTTTTATTTGGTTTTGGGAGTGACCCGGTGCAACGCAATATTGCCGGTGTATTGAAGAAATATCCTGAGATTGCCTTAAAAGGTGTCAAGCTGCGCAAATACGGTCAGCAAATTATTCAAGCGATTACCGGTAAACGCATTCATGGCACCGGTACCGTGCCCGGCGGTATGAACAAGGCGCTTAGCATTACAGAACGTGATGCCTTGCTGGCCGACATCACAGAAGTTCTGCAATGGAGTCAGCAAGCACTGGCACTGAATGAGCAGATTCATACCACACATCTGGAGCACCGCAATTTCGCCACTTTGCAAACTAATTTTCTAAGCATGGTCGGAGATAAAGGTGAACTGGAATTCTACCACGGTGGCCTGCGTGCCCGTCATGCTGACGGCGCTGACATTTTTGATCAATTGGATTATTGCGCGTATCAACAGGTTTTGCGTGAAGAAGTACGTCCATGGAGTTACATGAAATTTCCTTATCTGCACAGACTAGGCAAAGAGCAAGGCTGGTATCGAGTGGGGCCATTGGCGCGCGTTAATAATTGCGACAGTATTTCAACGCCGTTGGCAGAAGCAGCGCGCAAACATTTCAGGGTATTTGCTCAAGGTAAATTTGTGCATGATACATTGGCATACCACTGGGCACGTATGATTGAATTGTTGCATTGTACGGAATCAATCAATGAGTTATTGCAAGATCCTGAAATTATTGGAACTGAATTGATGGCGGAAAAAGGAGACCAGTTACAACAAGGTATTGGTGTGATTGAAGCCCCACGCGGCACCTTGTTTCATGATTATCAAATTAATGAAGAAGGATTGGTGACCAAGGCAAACCTGATTGTTTCAACCACAAGTAATAATCAAGCCATGAATGAATCCGTACGTTCGGTTGCCAATCAATATTTGGATGGTCATGAAATCACCGAAGCATTATTAAATCATCTGGAAGTCGCAGTACGCGCCTATGACCCTTGTCTTTCCTGTGCCACGCATGCTTTGGGGAAAATGCCTTTGCAGGTTACATTACAAGGTATTGATGGGAATATGGTTGACCAATTAACCAAAGGGACAGATGGCGAAATTCACTGCTAATCCCAATATTGCACGGGAGGAGGAGTCAATTCCCTTTTGATCTTTTATAATTCAGCTATCTACGCTGCATAAAAGAAAGAAATTACCAGTGACAAAGTGTACCCAAGAATCATTTGATTTTCCAGACGTAAAATGTAGTAGTGTGATTACCAAGGGAAACTGTCGGTCTAATTACCGAGCGACTTTGTCATAATCACTTTAGCAAGTCGTGCCTCGTACCGCAACATTATTGTCGCTAATGAGGGTTTAAGCCAGTTGCTAAAATGGCTAT
>JAHZIU010000395.1 GCA_022601315.1 Betaproteobacteria bacterium | reverse complement strand
TGCCCGCAAGGCCGTACTGGCAATGAAGCCTCACAGGCTATGCTCATATCCGGTAACAATAATCTCAGCCAGCTGAAATCCTGTCTTGCGACCGCCCATAATTTCCTGCTTTCCGAAGCGCAGGCACAAGCCATTTTTGAAAAACTGACCGCCGCAATCGAGCGGCATTGGGGCGGCATATGTGAGGAAGCTGATCTGAATGAGGTGGATAAGAAGCTGTTATGGGGAAGACAGTTTTTGAATTCTTTCTCAACTGTAGCATCCTGAGGACAAAGCTATTTGCGGTAATTAGTAGTGTGCATTTAAGAGCTGAAGTTTCACTGTATTGTGCAGAATCCCAGATTTTTGTCCTAAGCAACCATGCGCAATAAAGCACTGATAAAAGAATTATGTGCAGGATTGACTGGTCTGAGGAAAACAGTAACAAAACTCTTATCGAGTACGGTCTGAGTAATCAGTTTTCTGACATCGGAAAAGGCGACGTGCGCACGATTGACCCCTTGTTGATTTTTGTTAACAGGTTTCAGCTAGTCGGGTCAAAGTGATGTGCTCATCATCGCTATAACGCAAACCATATTTATCCTTAACCTTTTCCCATAGCTTCCCATACTCGCACCAGAATGATTCTAAAGGTGGTAGCCATTCATGAGGCGCTTGATCTGATTTAGATTGGTTGGTTGAGTCATCAACGACTAGAAGATTATCAAAGTCGTTTGCAAATTTCCTACGCTGTGCTTTCGTCCAAGTATCTGCGCCATGTCTGTGGGCGTGTGCAAGTGGTACAACATGATCAATATCAACATCTGAGGCTTTGGTAAATGTTTGACCCGTATATACTCCATACCATTGACCATATTTAACAGTACAGCGTCTAGAATTAGTAAATTGCACTGATACCTTGCTTGATGCTATCAAAAGTTCGTGGCGCGTATTCTGGCAGTCTCTATCCTCATCTATCCAGTGTGGCCAGTCTTTACGATTATATGGGCTAGAGGTTTTGATACCATCGCTTAAATAATCTTCTTGTTTGCTTATTTGCGCACAACCAGAGAATATTCCCAAAACTAAAATTAACAGAAATAATAAAAAAGTGTTTTTCATAAACTTCTTAAAAATGTAATGATGATTGAAAATTAATTGATAGTAAAAAACCCGCCACAATGGACGGGTTAAAATTTGTTGTCATGGTCAAGAATTTGTTTAGCGTGGCAACCGTTGCCACTTCATTTCTATGCGTACTTACTTGCGTACCAATTCTGAAAACTTGCAGTTAAATACCCAAGGTTTAATTTCGTTAACCTGCGTAGTTAGTGTCTGACAGAAAACCATTGGTTCATGTGTTTATTTAGGGCATCTCGCCTTTGACGTATTTAAAGACAGCTGGTTTTTGCCTATTGTATTGGCTGCAATTGGATTATTAATCATTTACCTTGGTATACTTTGGCAAAAAAATGAAAAGGCGATAACAGAAAAAACGCGAAACATGTTGCCTGTCCGGTTAAAAGATTTTCTGGACACTAAGGTTAATTGAAAACGGCATCTAACATGTGCGCTGTGTTAAGTGAAAAGTTTTAATCGAGAATGGTGATGGCAATAGATATTGATCAACTGACAGAAGAAGAATTAATCGAACTAAATCATAGGATTGTTGAACGACTGAAGTTTTTTGAGTCATATCATACGCATAATGAAATGATGCAATTCTCACCGGGTGAGCAGGTCACTTTTGAGCCTCCTGGCAGAGGTCGTCAAATTGGGACATTGGTTAAATTCAACCAAAAGACAGTTACAGTCATCACAGAATCTGGGCATAAGTGGAATGTTTCGCCTCATTTACTGAATAAGCTAAAGAAGGTAGAACCACGTAAAGGTAAGCGAAGGATAAGCAAAGTAAGGTCGTGAAATTACATAAGCCAAAGTAGTCGAAAAACATCTATTCCATGCAATAAAGTGGCCGAGAATGATTCCATATAGCAATTTTGGAATGTTTCCTTGGTCAGATGGAAAGACGGATAATCACTGTCGAATTAATGTGTTGGTTGGAGAAGTAATGCGATTTCATTGTGGTTTTTGTTTTTCGCAATCGACAATGCAGTCTGACCGGCGATATCTTTTGTGTGTTGACTCGCACCACGTGCTAATAATTTTTTGACGATGGTGACCTGATTCTTCTCCACCGCCAACATCAGTGCATCTCGCCCCATATTGTCTCTGATATGTAAATTTGCGCCATGAAATAATAAGTGATTTATTATTCTGCGGTGTCCATTTGCGATCGCGGCTAATAAAGCGGTCTGGCCGTTTAAGTTTTGCCAGTTTATATTCGGATTTTTAGCCAGTATCATGGTGAGCGTTTTAACATGCCCTTGTTTTGCGGCAGCAATCAATGCTGTATTCTGGGTTAAATCATCTTGTACATTGATCGGCATATTTGCATCTAGAAATAATTGCAGCAGTGTATTATCTCCATTCTCGGCTGCCGCAATGAAATTTCTGAAATTAAATGTAATCCCTCTTTGTGCCAGTTGATAGCGGGCAGATGCGCGCTGCTTGGTGGCTTGTTCATGATGGTCCAGTAAATTGCTGGAAGAAGTTGGTTCTGTTGTTTGTGTGGTTGACTGAATAGCGACTTTTTTTTCTGAGGATGCGATGTGTTGCCTAATATCAGTTAATAAATTTGCCAGGGTGCTGTTTTCAGGGTCTAGCTGAAGCGCTTTTGCAGTGGCAATTTCTGCATTCTGCCATTGTCCTTGGTTTTTTAGTCTTTCGGCGCGCTGGATAAATATTTTTTTTATTCGCTGAATTCCTTGTCTTGCGTCCACATTGCCGGGATCAATTTTAAGTAAATAACGAAAGGTTTCAACGGCATTATCGCCTTCAGGTAGTGTAAGTCGCCTGCTATCCTCTTGCGTACGAGCCTTTGCCAAGAGTGTAGCGATGTTAGATTTTATTTCATCCTTTGCAGGGTATTCAACAGCTTTTTTATGTGGCGTGTCAGTTTTTGTTTGTTGAATTGCTTCATTTGGCTTGATCGCCGGCAATATCACTTGGTCGGGGTGCGCTAAGCGTTTGGTGCGGTTATCATTATTATCTATTTGCGCTGACTGGGGTTCAGTAGAGTTTAATGAATTGCCGGTTGTATCAAGGGGGGCTATGTTTGCTATTTCTAAAGATTTCTCAGGGTCGTGAATTGTTTTTAATTGGCCATGCGCTTCGGTTTGTATACTCTTGTCAGTATGTGCAACATCAAAATTACTTTGTTTTGTGGGCTGTTGCCAAACTACCCAGATAATGGTCGCAATTGATAGTAATGCTGCGGCTGCAATAAGGCTTTTTTTGTGGCCTGATTGACTGTGTTTGTGATCTGTACTTAAATGATTTGGTATTTCAGGTATTTCAGGTATTTCAGGTATTTCAGGTATTTCAGGTATTTCATTCGAACTACGACTGGGTTTTGTAACTAATTTAGTCTCGGTAGTTTGTGAAGATACTACGGTGTCGTTCGAGGCTTTTATTGGTGAAATTTTAGATTCTGCGTCTTGAATTACCTCTTGAGAATTTAGAGAATTTATATTGCTGGCATCTGGTTTTTTAGGTACGACCCATTCAACCGGCTTGACGATTGTACGTTGCGATTCAACGTCAGGTTGTTGTTCCAGAACAGATTCAAACGGCGTATCTTGTGTCGAATCGACCGGATCTTGAGTTTGGCCAGATTCAGCAAGCATTTGAGCTACTTGTTGCAGTGATTGCGCTATAAATTCATCAGGTAGTTCCAGTACTTTATTTGCCAGTGAGTTACTTGAAGTGGCATCTGGTGTTTCCACTGAAACTTTTTCTTTTGGATTGTCTTTCTCCAGAATGCAGAATTCTGCTGCGCTGTTTACAGTTTCATCTGTGATGATGCGTTGTTGATTCAAACTGGCCTGAAATAAGCTGTTTCCGCAAAG
>JAHZIU010000073.1 GCA_022601315.1 Betaproteobacteria bacterium | reverse complement strand
GCAATCCAAATAAAGCCTGCATTAACGACTGCTTGTAACACAGCAAGTTTGGCATAAAACCCAATTAAAGGCGGTATACCTGCCAGTGACAGCATCAGCAGTAACCCAATAAATGCATACCATGAGTTTCTTTTATTGAGCCCTTTGAAGTCGCTAATATTCTCTGCTTCGAACCCATTGCGGCATAACAACATGATCATTGCAAAAGTACCCAGCGTCATCAACACATACGCAAAGACATAAAATAACGCTGAACTATAACCATTCCAGTCGGCGCTGATAAAACCAAGTATCAAAAACCCCATATGTGAAATAGTGGAATAGGCTAACATACGTTTGATATTTGTTTGTGCAATAGCTGCTATGTTACCCACCGCCATTGACATGACCGCCAGAATGACAAGCATTCCCTGCCAATCTGCAACCATCTCGCCCATTCCTTCCACTAACAGTCGCATTACAAAGCCAAATGCTGCCAGTTTTGGCGCTGAACCAATAAACAGAGTGATCGCTGTTGGTGCCCCTTGATAAACATCGGGTGCCCACATGTGAAATGGCGCTGCACTGAGTTTGAAACTAATACCTGCAACAATAAATACCAATCCTACAACGAGTACTTCATGGCTGCTAACACCGCTCTGTATTACCTCTGATACCTGGGCAACATGTAGAGACCCTGTTGCACCATAAACCATTGACATACCATAAAGCAGGAACCCTGAAGCCAATGCGCCGAGCACAAAAAACTTCATCGCTGCTTCTGTTGCCATTAGTGAATCCCGGCGTAACGCAACTAATGCATAAAGAGACAAGGAGAGCAGTTCAAGTCCGATATACAGTGTCAAAAAATGACTGGCTGATATCATCACCATCATGCCCAAGGTGGCAAACAATATCAAACTAAAGTATTCCCCGCTCAACATGCCGCGATCAGTCACATACGTGTGCGAATAAATAAGCATTGCAGACACTGTGCCATACACCATTAATTTCAGAATATCGGCCATGGCATCATCAACGTACATGCCGGAGAAGGTAAGGCTTGTTTCTGCTGAGAAAGTTACAAACGTAATCAATGCACAGCCAAGCAGTGCTGCCTGTGTTAACACATAAGGGACATAGCGTCTCTTTTCACCTGCCACAAGATCAGCCAGCATTACCACACACACCATGACTAGCATAAATATTTCAGCGTAAGCTGGTGCAAAATCGGGTGGTATAAAATTCATTAATTCTTAATCCTAATATCGAGAAATCACAATTCCTGAATCACTTAATCACAATTTGCTTTGATTGACATGCGCGAGCAAGTTATCTATTGTAGTATGCATTACTTCAGTAACGGGATAGGGATAAACACCAATCCATAAAACCGCAATGGCCAAAATGGCTAATAATGCAAATTCGCGTCTAGAGATGTCTTCCAGCGCCTCAACTGCCGGATTCGCTACCGCGCCAAAAATAACGCGTTTATACATCCAAAGTGTATAAGCCGCACCAAAAATCAGTGTTGTTGCTGCCAGGAACGCATACCAGAAATTGACTTCAACAGCACCCATAATCACCATAAATTCACCGACAAACCCACTTGTCCCGGGCAAACCAGCATTTGCCATTGCAAATAACATAAAGAACGCAGCAAACACAGGCATCTTGTTCACAACACCACCATAATCAGCAATCTGGCGTGAGTGCAATCTGTCATATAGCACGCCAACACACAAGAACATGGCAGCAGAAATAAACCCATGAGAAATCATCTGTACCATCGCACCTTCTACGCCATAGGCATTAAACAGGAAAAAGCCCAGCGTCACAAAGCCCATATGCGCCACTGAAGAGTAAGCGATGAGCTTTTTCATATCTGCCTGCATTAATGCGATCAACCCGATATATACCACTGCGATCAATGACAGCGCGATCATCATTCCTGCCAGGTATTCACTGGCATCAGGCGTTATTGGCATGGAAAAACGCAAGAACCCATAGCCACCTAATTTAAGCAATATCGCAGCTAACAATACTGAACCACCTGTGGGCGCCTCCACGTGAGCGTCCGGCAACCAGGTGTGTACAGGCCACATAGGCACTTTTACTGCGAAAGCCAGCAAGAAAGCAATAAATATAAGTATTTGCGGTGTAAATGCAATCGGCAACTGATGATAATCCTCTATCGAGAAACTACCGCCGGAAGTCTGGTAAAGATAAATAAATGCAATCAGCATCAGTAATGAACCCAACAACGTGTATAAGAAGAATTTAATCGCTGCATAAACACGATTGGGGCCGCCCCAAATACCTATGATCAAAAACATAGGTATTAACGATGCTTCCCAGAAAACGTAAAACAAAATTGCATCAAGTGACGCAAAAACACCATTGACAACGCCAGACATAATTAAGAACGCGCCCATATACTGGGAAACACGTTCTTGAATAACTTTCCAACCGGCAATTACTACCAGTGGTGTAATAAAGCAATTCAGTAATATCAAAGGCATTGAAATTCCATCAACACCTAAATGATAGTTAATGTTAAAACGTTCAATCCAGGCACGATGCTCAACAAATTGCATAGCACTCGCAGTCGAATCAAAACCTGTATACAGCGGAATTGCCACCAAAAATCCCAAAATTGACCCAGCAAACGCAATTAAGCGTGCGAGCTGCGCGTTGCGATCACCCCCGGTAGCAAATACGGCTACACCAACAATAATTGGCAGCCAAATAATTAAACTTAATAGTGGAAAACCAAACAGCATGTTTATTCCGTTTTATTTATTAGTTATTTCAGCATTGAAAATTAGATGCACACAAATCTATTCAATAGAATTGATACAACCAAATTGTCAAGATGGCAAATACACCGACGATCATGGTAAATGCATAGTGATAGATGTAACCTGTTTGGAAACGCCTCACTAACATCGCTGTCCATGCAACAACGCGTGCTGCACCATTGACAAAGAAACCATCAATCAATTTAATATCGCCGTACTTCCATAACCCCGTGCCCAACGCACGTGTCCCCCCTGCAAACAACCATGAATACAACTCATCAATATAATATTTCCGGTCAAGCAATGTATAAATTGGACCGCATCGAGATTTTATCTTTCCTGGAATATCGGTTCTTACCGTATACAAATACCATGCTGTAAAAATTCCAGCCACGGATAACCAAAATGGCGCAGTTGACAACGCGTGCACCATCATGCCGAACACACCTGTGAACTCTGCACCCAGTTTCACGATGGCGTCATGCTCAGGCAATACATGGATTACATTGTTAAAATAATCCCCGAATACGATTGGACCTATAAACCATCCGGCAGCAACCGTTGGTATTGCCAGAATAACCAATGGCACAGTGACGACCCATGGCGATTCATGCAGATGATCTTTGGTATGCGTATCCATTCTCGGTTGCCCATGAAAAGTCATGAAAATTAACCTGAAAGTATACAAGGCCGTCACAAATACAGTAATCAGTACGCAGTAATAAGCAAATTCTGCGCCGGGAATACTCGCAAATCCAACAGCCTCAATAATGGCATCTTTCGAAAAGAATCCGGAGAACCCAGGTACCCCAGCACTGGCTACGGCTGCAATAAACATTGTCCAATAAGTAATGGGCATATATTTTTTCAAACCACCCATTTTTTGCATATTTTGTTCATGATGCATGGCAATGATCACAGAACCGGCACCTAGGAACAAAACTGCTTTAAAGAAGGCATGAGTCATCAAATGGAAAATTGCAGCGGAGTAGGCCGAGGCGCCGAGCGCAACAGTCATATAACCTAACTGTGAGAGCGTGGAATAAGCAACAACACGCTTAATATCGTTTTGCACGACAGCAACAAGCGCCATAAATAGTGTTGTAATGCCACCAATCACTAAGATGGTTGAAAGTGCTGTGTCTGACAACTCAAACAAAGGTGACATACGTGCCACCATAAATATGCCTGCTGTCACCATTGTCGCCGCATGTATTAAGGCCGAGATGGGTGTGGGGCCTTCCATTGAGTCCGGTAACCACACATGCAATGGAAACTGTGCTGATTTACCCATGGCACCGATGAACAACAATATGCAGATGACTGTAATAACCAGCCAAGACATACCGGGTATTAACTCAACAGTTTCATTCGCCATACTAGGTGCCTGCGCAAAAACTGTCGCGTAATCAAGCGAGCCAAAATGCATCAACACTAACGCTATCCCAAGTAAAAACCCAAAATCACCAACACGATTAACCAGAAACGCTTTCATATTGGCGTAGATGGCTGTAGGACGGGTATACCAGAATCCAATCAACAAGTAAGAAACCAAGCCCACAGCTTCCCAACCAAAAAATAATTGCAGGAAGTTATTTGCCATCACCAGCATCATCATTGAGAAGGTAAACAATGAGATATAGCAAAAGAAGCGCTGGTAACCAGGGTCGCCTTTCATATACCCAATGGTATAGATATGCACCATTAATGAAACCAGGCTAACGACTACCATCATCGTTGCGGATAGCTGATCAATCAGAAAACCAATTTCAAAGGTGGTATTGCCTGTAACCAACCATGTATAAACGCTACCATTAAATACATTGCCCTCTAACACATCCATAAAAATAATGATGGATGCAATTAGAGAAACAAATACCAGTGATATGGTCACACGATGACTCCATGTGGTACCAATGAAACGACCAAATAATCCGGCTATGAGTGCGCCTAACAACGGTGCGAGTGGCACCAGTAAATAAAGTGTTTGCATCTCGTTCTATAGTCTCATGTCAGATATGTGTGCTCAATCTCTTCTACTTCTTTACTTGATTGTCTTAACCTTTGAGTTTGTCCAGGTCATCAACATTAATTGTTCGAAGATTACGAAATAACACGACTAGTATTGCTAATCCAATCGCAGCTTCAGCTGCGGCCACCGTTAGAATAAAGAATACGAAAATTTGCCCAGATATATCTTGCAAATAATACGAAAACGCAACGAAATTCATATTCACTGCCAGCAGCATCAGTTCGATGGACATCAGTATAATAATTACATTTTTTCTATTCAGAAAAATTCCAACAATACCGATAGCAAACAAAATCGCACCAAGTACCAGATAATGGGATAACGATACCAAGTTAACTACCTCTTTTTATCTTAGATATTTCAAAAATAG
>JAHZIU010000072.1 GCA_022601315.1 Betaproteobacteria bacterium | reverse complement strand
CATTCGTGCAAGAGTTGGTTGAGCACGAAATCCCTGTCGTGCCTGCGCTGGTACAAAATGGAATGACGCTGCACCATTTCAAAGATTATCGTTTTGCGGTTTTCTCAAAACACGGTGGTCGTGCACCGGAATTGGAGAATCGCCAAACACTGGAATGGATGGGTCGGTTTCTTGGGCGTATCCATGCGATTGGTACACTCAAACCATTTTGCGAACGCCCCACGCTGGATGTTACCAGCTTTGGTGAACAATCACGGGATTATCTGCTGGCACATGACTTTATTCCAATCGACCTAGAAGAAGCCTATCGCAGCGTAGTAAATCTGGCGCTGGAGGGCGTGCGCCAATGCTTTGCAAGAGCGGGGAATGTACGCCAATTACGCCTGCATGGCGACTGCCATATGGGCAACGTATTGTGGACGGACAAAGGCCCACATTTCGTCGATTTTGATGATAGCCGCATGGGACCCGCAATACAGGACTTATGGATGTTGTTGTCCGGCGAACATTCCGATATGAAACGACAGTTAACCGACGTACTGGCTGGATATGAGGTTTTTTTCGACTTCAATGAACACGAATTACATCTGATTGAAGCGCTGCGTACTTTACGCTTGATTCATTACGCCGCATGGCTCGCGCGGCGCTGGGATGACCCCGCCTTTCAACAAACATTCCCATGGTTCAACACCCAGCGCTACTGGCAGGATCGTATCCTGGAATTACGCGAACAAATAGCGCTTATGGATGAACAACCTTTACTATCGTTGTAGCACTTGCCAAGGAATGTCACATTGTTTATAAGCGCCATATGCGTAAAATCAAATAGAAGAAGCCGTAACTTTTTGCTATAGAATACAGATTAGTTAAATTAAGAGGCCACCACGATGCCCAGCAAAGTTTATTACAATAGTGCCTGCCCTGTTTGCAATGCGGGTATTAAAGATCAACGTCAACGCATGGAAGCCTGCGGAAACAAGGACACTGAATGGGTGGACATTCATAATAACCCGGATGCCGTACGGGAAGTGGATCGTCCACTTGAACAAGTACGGGAAAGACTGTATGTCAAGGATGAAAACGGCAAGCTGAATATCGGTATGGATGCATTTGTACACCTTTGGCAACAAACACCAAACCAGCGCTGGTTGGCAAAACTATTTCAATGGCCGCTAATCAGACCGCTCTCACGACTTGCTTATAATGCTTTTGCGCGGCTTCTTTATCTCTGGAATCGTGCTTTGAAGCATTGGTGATATTGTTAACATTTACTAATGTTACGTACACTCCATTCTCCATACCATGCTTTCCCCAGCACGCAATGGCACAAGCTTTTCTCCTGCAAATGAGAGCTGCTCAGGCATGACCCAAGGTTCTTTATGCAGTGTTATTTGTTCACGATTACGCGGTAGCTGATAAAAGTCAGCACCATGAAAGCTGGCAAAAGCTTCCAGTTTATCCAACACACCTACTTGATCAAATACTTCTGCATATAACTCCATGGCAGCATGTGCCGTAAAAATCCCTGCACAACCGCAGGCATTTTCTTTACTTGACCGCGCATGCGGTGCGCTATCAGTACCAAGGAAAAACTTCGGATCACCACTGGTTGCAGCTTGCACCAAAGCAACCCGGTGTTTTTCATGCTTGATAACTGGCAGGCAAAAATGGTGTGGACGAATACCGCCTTGAAAAAGCGCGTTACGATTCAGTAACAAGTGATGCGCAGTGATACTGGCTGCAATGTATTGAGATGATTCCCGAACAAATGTCACGGCATCATGTGTTGTCACATGTTCAAATACAATGCGTAGATTTGGAAATCTCCGCACCAGGGGTGATAACACCCGCTCAATAAAAATCTTTTCTCTGTCAAACACATCCACTTCCGCGCTAGTCACTTCACCATGCACCAGCAATGGCAAATCAATCTTTTGCATTGCTTCAAGCGTAGCATAGCATTGTGAGATGTCTGTTACGCCAGCAGCAGAATTAGTAGTGGCACCGGCTGGATACAATTTCACGCCATGTACGATACCACTTTGTTTCGCCCGGACAACCTCTTCCGGCGACGTATTATCCGTCAGATAAAGGGTCATCAAAGGCTCAAAAGACGACTGCATAGTTAACGGTATCACAGCAAGAATACGTGATCGATACGCCATAGCCATATCAGTAGTGACAATCGGCGGATTCAAGTTGGGCATGATGATAGCCCGTGCAAACTGGCGTGCAGAATAATGCACAATATCACGCATTTGTTCGCCATCTCGCAAATGCAGATGCCAATCATCAGGTCGAGTAATGGTTATACGGGTCAAAATCTTTCTAGGTTATGGATAGTGTTGATGCATTATACCTCAGTCATTTATACGAACTGCTACAGTACAATACAAGCAAAGTTGATTCCTAATAATCTGCCAAACACTCAGGTTATGAGGTGAATAAATGGTCTTAAGAGAGAAAAAATTAGATGCAGATCAATTCGTAAATGATTCAGGCCGTCACAAACAGTGGTGCTTATCACTGCAAATAATCACACACTAGCTTCAATAGAGTTTCTGGGTCTTTCTGATGTTTCACCCGAAATAAAAACTCTGTAGGGTTAAACCAAATTTATATTACACAAAAAAACTCAGGTCGCTGCACACAAAAATTTCAAATATTTGGACTGCTTTTGCTGCTATATTTATAATTTGTAGTTAGCGACCTGACTCTAAACACATGTTGCTTTTCAACCAATCTTAAATTTTTTAAGCGGTTGAATTTAGTTACACGTTCTTACGACGCTTTACTATATTGAAACCTATAAGACCGAGCGCTAGCAAAGCCAGCGTTCCGGGTACAGGCATAGGTGTGCCTGGGTCTACGGGTACTGTCGTCGCATTTGGAAAATCCCAAGTAGCTTCCAGATAGATTGGATTAGCAGTATCAGCATCCTCGGCAAACAGTTTTTGCGCAGCACCAAAATCTTCAATCTGAATGTTACCTGTACTGCCAACAGTAATAGGATCCAGGAAAAATCTTAAGCCATCAAGAGCGCCCATATTAAAGAAAAAACTAGTATGCGTAGGATCAGTTACAGTCGCTTGTGTAAAGCTAAATGACCCAAGCGTTACCGAAAAATCCCAGCCGTTTGGATTAAGAAAAATCTGCTCATCTGTACTGATACCAGCCACAAGCGCATCATCATACGTTGCAGAACCTGAAATTGAATCGCCATTGCTAAGACCGAATGGATTTGCTCCGCCATTATCGAAAGTGACTTCACCGAAAAAAGAAGTTGTTACAAGTGTTGCATGTACAGACTGGCCCCATATCATTAACGATGCTGTTAGTACGATAATAGATATAAGCTCAGTAAATGATTTAACGTTTGACATACCATTCGCTCCTTAGTTGGATTTTTCAAATGATGCTCATGGAAGCGTATCAACACTCCAATTTCAAACAATTGCATTTTCTGCAGTGAAGACTTTTTCTTTCTTCCAGAAAGTTAATAAGCAAGAATTATACCGGAACAGTAATTCTATTAATTTTCAACAAGATATAATTTTTAGGTATCAATCAACCACTACAACTGTAAAATTTTTCGACAGCTTTAAACTTGTTCATGGTTTTTTGTTGTGAAAATAATAAGTGCTGAGCAGCGTTCAATAACTCGACTTGTTCACTGTAGAAAGGAAAAACACCCATTCATACCTCATAACTACAGAGAGCGTTTTTCTTCTTTTAGGCTTAACGCCAACTTGTACAATTGATTTTTATTTTTGTTGGTGATTTCCGTTGCCAGTTTGACCGCTTGTTTTAAGGGTAATTCAGATAACAGACATTTCAGAGTATGTTGCGCTTGCTCGCTCATTTCAGGCTTTTCCGTTAACTCTGCACCTGACAGCAGTAACACAAATTCACCTTTTTGTTGATTAGTATCAGCCTTCAACCATACAAGTGCATCAACTAATGAACAGCTATGGATGGTTTCAAACAACTTAGTTAATTCTCTGGCAATTGTGAGTTGACGCTGTTCACCAAATACGGCAATCATATCGCTTACACATGCCAGAACACGATGTGGTGCTTCGTAAAAAATCAACACGCAGCTTTGCAGTTTTAATGCTTCCAGCTCTCGTTTGCGCAAACCAGATTTAGTTGGCAAAAACCCATAAAACAAAAAATGTGGATTGGTGATACCAGCCGCTGATATCGCGCATACAGCGGCGTTTGCGCCAGGAACTGGAATGACCTGATAACCCTGCTCACGTACCCGGTTAACAAGAATGGCGCCAGGATCAGAAATACCAGGCGTACCGGCATCTGTTATTAGCGCTACTATTTTTTCTGCAGCTAATAGGGTTAAAATTTTCTCTGCGACAGCCGTTTCATTATGTTGATGCAAAGTCATCAGCCTTGTATTTATCGCGTGAGATTTCAGTAAATGTTTGGAGGTTTGCACATGCTCAGCAGCAATAACATCAACTTTGCCCAGCACATCGAGCGCACGCAAACTAATATCGTTTAAATTTCCTATTGGTGTAGCAACCACATATAATGTACTTTTGGTCAGCATAATACTCGCTATGCAACGTTTATTTACATTCGCTTTAGTTGTGATCGTCACACTATACGGCAGCATGCATGCATTTCCTACACATGCCGATGAATATTTCGCGCATGAACACATACCAGCCGTTTCAACCGTACCTCATATCGCACTGATATTACCATTGCAGTCACCGACATTTGGACAGGCCGCTGAAATTGTAAAAGAGGGTTTTGTTGCGGCCACGATGCGCGAACAACCTTTACCGCTAACCATTAGAATATATTCTGCCACCGATGACCCATTGGATGTGCTTATCACCTATCATCAGGCACTGGATGCCGGTGCGGTGTTAATTGTTGGGCCGCTTACCCGTAATGGGGTATCAGCTTTGGCTTCAAGCCATGTAGTTGAAGTACCCACATTAGCATTAAATGTCGGTAATAGTGATATGGGTTACCCGTCCAATCTTTATTTGTTTGGCTTACAAATGGAAAATGAAGCCAACCAAATTGCAGAATTGGCGATGGCTGAAAACAAGCGTCATGCGATTATTATCAATGATGGCCGCCCTTTATCGCTACGCCTGAAAACGGCCTTCTCTGCACGCTGGCTGGCAGAATATGGCAATACGGCTGAATCAGTACAATATGAAAATGACCCCGAAGTTTTAACGCAACTGCGTGCCCATACCCGGGGTGAGAATAATATTATTTTTCTTGCTGTGGATGCAGAAAAATCGCGTTTGATTCGCTCCTACCTAAATCCGACAACGCCGGTATATGCTACATCACAACTTTTTGTTAATCATGATGACTCATTATTTAATAATGATCTAAACGGTATCCGATTTATGGATATGCCGTGGCTAATCCAACCGGATCATCCTGGCGTCATGGCTTATCGCACCGCAGACCAATCAAGAAGCGCCGATATGGAACGGCTTTATGCACTTGGGATAGATGCATTTCGCCTAATGGCGTTAATGTTAGAAGCGCAAACTGCACAAGAAATTGCTTTTGATGGCGTAACAGGATTCATTCGTTTTATTCCACCCAATCAATACATACGTGAACCAGTTGCCGCCAAATTTGATAAAGGTAAAGTGATGTTATTAAACACTCACATTCAACCTTGGTCTTATGAAAGGTAGCGATGCAGAACAAGTCGCTGCATCATTTCTACAAAACCATGCGCTTGCACTTGTTACGCAAAACTATCGGTGTCGGTTTGGCGAAATTGATTTGATTATGCGTGACAAAACAACCCTGGTATTTGTTGAAGTCAGAATGCGCACTAGTGAGTTTTTCGGTGGCGCTGCAGCCAGCATCACTCCATCGAAAAAAATGAAACTATTGCGTACCGCACGTCATTACTTGTCCGGATTGAATACCGAACCGGCTTGTCGATTTGATGTTGTTTTATTGTCCGGTGCCAATGGCCAACATACTGAATGGATTCAGAATGCATTTGGTGAATAAAAAATCATCCCTGAAAAAACTGAAATATTTTTCCTGAGAAAAACACATTTCAAAAACACCTAAACAACCAAATACTTATTCTATCCTTGAACAAGATCTTTATATCGGTGATCTCGATAACGATAATTTTTTAAATAAATAGCCAGCGCGATTAATTTGTCTGTTAAACCCTGAGTTTTTTTATACAGTGGAAATTTATAAATAGACTTCAAATGTTCCATGGTTAACTGAGTACCTAAGAAGTTATTAAGTTTTACTATAGTATCTTCTGGCGTTAACTGTAAATCTTCAAACTGAAACTCGACGTAATCCTGTTTGTTCTCATTTAGAAATTTCTTCAAGCTGTCTGTGATGGCACAATTATAATCTCGCGTAAATGAAGGGCTTTGAATATGTCTACGCAAATTGCTAGAAACCCATGCCTGATCATGGTTACGAGTGAGAATAATAAAAGCCACATCTTCCAATGGCAATAATTGCGCCCATATACGAATAGTCCAAGTTAATCGTGGATCTTTCCAAATCCAGAATTTATTCTGCTGACAATGTTCAATAAATTCTTTATATGGTGTCAAATCTATCGTTTCAGCCTTACAAGCCAAATCTTCAATTATTTTTATATCAACAATCTCATGTTCACGATTACCTTTGAAACCTAATTCCCGAAGCAGTCGATTATTCAACTCAATCAATTTAATATTTTCATACGTATCGTAATCAATCTTCTCAAACGTTCTATCGCCATACCAATAACCTGCTTGACCGATTAACGCCGTAAAAGCTGAACTGCCTGCCCATCCATGGGTAAGTACGATTACATTCTTTTTCATTTTTTTATCTTTTTAAATTTTAATTAATTACACTTCTGACAGTTCAATTTTCGTGAATCTTTATGACACTTTCATGAAAGCCTGGTAAAAATAAAAAAAATATGCTTGACTAGTTCCTCGGTAAAAATGAGACTAAATCGTACACAAAATTTGACCGCTGCTTGAACCTAAAATACGCAGTCTGAACACACAAAGAATAAAATTAGGAAGTGATATTTGTGTCTGCGTTAATAAGAAATAATGCAAGGATCAGTAAAAATATTCTGCAGTAACAAAGATGAATCTTTTTAATAATGTTTATGAGGCTTCATTCCTCATAAACATACTGTTAGGCACGAGGAATATTAGAAATGAGAATGAACATGATGCGGATT
>JAHZIU010000394.1 GCA_022601315.1 Betaproteobacteria bacterium | reverse complement strand
GCGATAGATTCATTTAAAAACCCCATGTGCTTTGACCATTTGGGGGCTGGTGTCAGTAAAGATGTGATGAACTCTGTAATCATTTATTATAAATGTAAGTTACCAACTTAGCAGATTGGCAATAAAAAATTACAATCCAGTCAATCTTGGTCTATTTTGTTAATTAAATAGGGCTTGGCGAGCCAAAAACCTTGGGCATAGTCGACACCCATTTCTTTAAGTAATTCTAGCGTTTTGGCATTTTCTACCCATTCTGCGGTTGTCATAAGTCCTATGACATGTCCGATATCATGAATTGCTTCAACCATGGCATGATCAACTGGATCGGTGAGCATATCTTTAACAAGTCGACCATCAATCTTTAGATAATCTAGCGGAATATCCTTCAAATAACCAAAAGATGATAAGCCATTACCGAAGTCATCCATAGAGAAACGACAACCTAGTTCTTTGAGTGTTGCAATAAACCTGACCACATGTTTCAAATCAGCTAATGCGACATTTTCGGTGATCTCGAAACAAAGACTGGGCGGATATATTTTATATGCTTTGATCTTGTCAACTGCAAAATTAAGAAAGTTTTCATCGCCGAGAGATTGCGCAGATAAGTTAATCGCGTATATGACTTTTGTTCGTGCATGAGGGTGATATTTGAGTATTTTGAGAGACTGTTCCATCACCCAACGATCAATCATTAACATCTGATCATAACGTTCGGCTGAAGGAAGAAATGAGCCCGGTAAAATCAACTTGCCTTGTTCATCCCGTAAGCGTAGAAGAATCTCCCCATGCTCCTCAAGCTTCTTCTGATTTGAGACAGAAACGATGGGCTGAAAATACAGACACAATCTCTTCTCAGCCATGGCCAGTTGAATGCGGGGCAACCATTGCATTTCGCCTGATCGCTTGAGCAAAATCCTGTCATCGGATTGATAAGTATGGACACGGTTCCGTCCACTATCTTTCGCGACATAACAAGCGCGATCTGCAGCACTTAACGCATTGGATAATGTCTCATTACTTCGATTAATAGGGAATAATCCTATGCTGACACCGATAGTAAATGTTTTGTCATGCCATTGAAAACGAAAATCTTGTACCATCTCACGAATGGAATGCGCAACACGTAATGCTTCTTTTTTCGGACAATGTTCCAGAATAATGCCAAATTCATCTCCACCAAGGCGTGCCAAGGTGTCACGTGTACGCAGTTTGGAGGTTAAGAGTGCAGTAACTTGTCGTAGCAACTCATCCCCTGCGTCGTGTCCACAAGTATCATTGACCACTTTAAACTGATCCAAATCAAGATATAGCAGTGCATGCGGTGTTTCTTTGCGGGCCGATGCCAGGATTTTTCTGAGACGGCTTTCAAACTCGTCTCGGTTTAATAAACCAGTCAACGCATCATGCGCTGCCTGGTAAGCAAGCTTTTGTGTTAATTTACGTCGTTCTGTTACATCCCGAAATGTCAATACGGCTCCAATCATGCCTTGTCTTCCATCGAAAATTGGCGCAACTGAGTAATCGATAACATAGTTCTGTTCTTCTTTACTAGTAAGTAAGCATTCTTGGCTTTCAGTATCTATTTCAGTCATGTTTAGGCAGCCTTTAAATGGATCCTCAATTGGATCTCCAGTGGCGACATCCATGACGCTAAAAACACGCTGCAAAGGTAAGCCTTTTGCCTCACTGTTGTGCCAGCCGGTAAACAACTCTGCAACCGAATTTAAGTAGGTTATGTTTCCCAAACAATCGGTAGTGATGACGGCATCACCAATACTGGCCAATGTAACTCGAAAGAGTTCTTTTTCTCCCTGTAAAATTTGATTGGATAAAGCGAGCGCTTCCGTTCGCTCCATTACACGTTGCTCTAACTGTTCGTTTGCACTTTGCAAAGCTTTCTCTGCAAGATTCTTCTGTTCAATTTGAGCCTGTAATTCCCGGTTAATGGCTTGTTGATCGTCTCTAGCCATGAATAAACGATGCAACAGATCGGAATTATCAAAACGTAATTGCAAAGATTCAGTGATGGTACAGTGCAGTCGTTGTGAAATATTTACCATCATGAAGAGAAATAATAAATAGGTCATGGCTATAGCACCATAATTATCGCTTCCATGTACTATTATTTGGTAAGTGTAGGGTGTAAGAGTGGGCACTGAAAAAACAAGGTAGGCGCCTTTATACGATGATAAAGTAGACATCGCGCCCCCAACCATTCCGCCTAGTAGGAAAGCTAGAAATAGCTGGTGAACTGGACTGCCACTAACGAAAAAAATGCTACCGGCTGTGCCCCAAAGCAGGCCAGCTAATAAAACACCAATTACAAAGAGCCGACCCCAAATAACTGATTCTTCCACCGATGGTTTTTTTCGGAAGTAAAATAATACCAGCAGGTATCGGGCAAAAGTAAGTCCACAAATCGCTGAAAGCCAGCCAATAAGCCAACTTTGTGAAACAACATCCCATAAAACTAAAGCAAGTACTACCGAGATGATGAGTGTCGCTGGCAACGAACTTGACGTTTGTTGAAAAAGTAATTTTACCTGCCCAGCATGTATTTCCGCAGCATGATCTGATACTGTGAATTTGGAATCAAACTCAACGTTATGTAATTTAGATTCCTTCGAGTCGTTTTTCATCGTGGAGTTACCATAGAATTTGCACTCAAACGATCGGAGCGTTTTCTAATGAACAAAAATAGTTTACAGGATAATTGTCAGCTATACCTTGGTGAATATAATTTTATGGAACAATTTTTTGATTCAGATTTAAATTGGCAATTTTAACGATATAGAAACAGAATGAATTCAGATTGATGAAATTGAATCAAAACTGAAAGGCATTGTTGTTGGCTTGCTAGTCAGATTTAAGCAACTCCAATTCTGCGAGTAAAATGATTCCTTAGTTAGTCAGAAAAATCTGATTGACGTATGAAAAGTTCTGTCGCAGAATTTTAATTAATTCAAGGTGATTGGTTTTCTGTTGTCTTGAGAAAGGCGCAAAATCAAGTTCAACAAGTATGGTGATCCTTAGCAGTCAAGATTTCGGAGCTGACCCATCGAACCTAAATCTGCATTGATTTTCTTATTTTGTCGAGGTATCCGTTATCTGGGCTACTGTATGCTTTGTTTTTCAGCCCCAGTATTGGGTGCAGGCTTTGCCATCATGGAGCAAAGCGTCAAAGAATTAGGGCAGGCGTTTTCTGGTGCACCAACAAATATCGAAGACGGTAGTATGGTATTTTTTAACCCTGCCGCGATGAGTCGAGTTCACGGTCGATTGGTTTCGGTGTCGGGATATCTCGTAGCGCCATCAGTGACTTTTGACAACAGGGCATCACAGTTAAGTCCATTAGTAGGAGGCGCGCCACTTCGAGGGAATAATGGTGGAAATTCTGCCAGTCTTGTTGCTATCCCAAATTTTTACTATGTACAGACATTGACAGAAAAACTCGCAATTGGTCTTGGCGTTAACGCGCCTTTTGGTATGCGAAATCGTTATAACGCTGACTGGATAGGTCGTTATCAAGCAATTGAATCAAGGCTTGAGACGATAAATTTCAATCCTGCTATAGCTCTGAAAGTTACAGAAAAAATCTCTTTTGGTGCAGGCTTCAACATACAGTATCTACGAGCGAAGTTAACCAATGCTATTGATTTTGGAACGGTTTGTCTGCAAGCACTTGGTTCTGTACCTTGTGCCAATCAAGGACTCCTTCCACAAACAGCGGATGGACATGTTGCCCTTAAAGGTGACAGTGTCGGATTGGGTTACAATTTTGGCATCTTTTTTACGCCGAATCAAAACACTCGCCTTGGTGTCAGTTATCGATCAAAGATTGACCATAATGTGAAAGGTGATGCAGATTTTACCACTCCTGGTAACGCTATTGCATTGACTCAGAATGGTTCGTTTATTGATACTAACATACGGGCACCAGTCACCATGCCCGATAATGTAATGTTTGGTTTTTATCATCGGATTAATGCTCGTTGGGCAGTTTCAGCAGATGCGCTGTGGACACGTTGGAGCCATATCCAGGCACTTAGAACAGAATTTTCATCTGCACAACCTGATGAGGTTCAAGATTTAAAATGGGAAGATACCTGGCGCTATGCTTTCGGCATCAGTTATTTTAGCCAGGCAGACAGATGGACTTTTAGAACTGGATTTGCCTATGATCAATCTCCTGTACCCAATTCACGCTTCAGGAGCCCACGAATCCCAGATAATGATCGCTACTGGTTGACAGCAGGTTTTACATACGCAATTCTTGAAAATATTAATCTGCACGGCGCCTATGCACATCTGTTCTTCACCGACCCCGCCATCAATCGTAGTGGCACAACTGATGATCGACTCATTGGTGAATTTTCTGAACAAATTAATATAGTTGGACTTCAACTGGATTGGCGTTTCTGATTTGTTATTGATTAAATCCTAAAGCTACCGGCTTGTAGCCGGTGGAGTATTCACAACTTTTCTTCTATTAGCTGATTACAATTAACAATGAATTGATCTCTTGTGGTCAAGAAAGTTTAGGCTATCTGTCACCAGCAATTTTTATGTACCAATGTTTTAAAGAGCTACTCGCCGCTATAATCCTATAGACTTCATATTTGACGGCACACATCATGGGCGATGTATTTTATTTACTTGGCTCCTTGGGGTTGTGTGAAATGTAGATTTAAAGGTGGTGTTAATGAGTGACCAAAGTTTTTTTATTTTAATGATGTTGTTAAGTCTTGTTATAAGTTCTTTAGTGGTTTGGTTAGTGATGGTGGCTTTAAAAAAAGCGGGGCACAAGAAAGCAGCAGACAAGGAAGCTGAACGAAAAAAATTGATTGAAACGATGTGGGGGAGAAATAAAAAAGATTAAAATGAACAAAAAATTAAAAATAAGAGTAACGGTCAGATTAAGCGTTGTGTTTTACAATTAAGTTAAAAAAATATCAGGCTAAAACAGTCTCAAAATCATTGATTATTATACTGGTTGTATGAAAGAAACCTGATTTCTCAATGAACTAATCAAGTGTTTGACAACGAATCCTGCTTCCAGTACATTTATTTTCCCAATTTCCCTAAGGCTTTTAATGCCCACAGCACTTAGGTTTCTTTCATATACAGCACTACTTGCAACAACATTAACATTTGTTGTTATCGTGTTTGGTCCGCAGGAAGGTCTTGAGACGCTTGCTGGCGGACTGCTTGCATACTTCGTATTACTTTTTCACATTGCCATTGGTCCGTATTATCTTTATTACTGGTATAAGACGCGCCGTGTCTCGCTGGGTCTTGGGTTTATGCTGTGTTACTTGGTTGTTATTTACGGAACTGGGCTATATTACTACATCACGGTCAATAAAATTGATGAAGCTGTACTGGACCATGTCGATGCTTTTTCGAATCCTGATACCCATCGGCTACGGGACCTGGGCAAACAGCTTTACTTGCAATATAAGACTGGTTCCACTGTCTCGCAAGATGATCTGACTGAATGGGCGAGATTGGTCACTGAAGTTGAATCAGTAAATCAAAAAGACGCTGAACGCAGGCCAGCGCTATGGTATGCGGCAGCCACCGGCAATAGTGAAATGGTTGCTAGCCTGTTGAAACATGGTGCGAAAACAGACGACCCTTCTTTATACACAACAACGCCACTTGGCGAGGCAGTTAAGGAAGGTCATGTCGATGTTGTACGTATCTTGATTGCAGCTGGTGCAAATCCTGATGAGGGTGAAAATAAACACTACCCGGCACTGAGTCTTGCGGTCAGAGCACAGAATATTCCCATGATAAAAACACTTATCAAAGGCAGGGCTGATCTGAATCTAGGCGATCCAGCACCTTTTAATATTGCGCTTGGTGCAAAACGAAGCGACATCATTGCGCTATTATTGGAAGCAGGCGCTAAACCTGTTGGGCGCCATAACAAATTAGCAATTGAATACGCGCTGGAAAATGAGGACGATGCCACTGTGCAGGTCTTATTGGCAAAAACTGATGGATTTGAAAGTCGTTCTAGTGCTCGTGACCCCATTCTGTTTCAAACGCTTCTCGAGTGTAATGTATCAAAGTTTGCGAATTACATTGAAATGGGTGCAGATCCAAATGTGACCAGTAACATGGGTCTGCACATCCTATCGAAGATCATTATGATGAATTTCAAAAACTGTGACTTAGCAGAATTCGCTCGTGTTCTCATTCATTCCGGTGCCGATTTTGATCTTGTTAATGATAGAAATGAATCACTGCTGCTGCTATCTCTTGTGCGGGAGCATCCCAAAATCGCACGATTATTAGTCGAAGCAGGTGCCTCTATTCTCGGTGAGATCCATAGTAGGGACTTTATTATGTTAGCCGCACATAATGGTATGAATGACCTCATCGAGATAGCCATCAACAATGGATTTGACGTGAATCGATGGTCAATCGGTCTGAATCAAACGGGCCCTTTGTATGAAGCGGCTCGTGCTGGTCATATTGACACTGTTCGTTACTTGATCGATAAAGGTGCGCGCCTTCCGGAAGAGGATATCAATATTAGTAATCTTTTCAGATTTGCAGCAAATCACCCGGAAGGTCTAAAAATGCTACTCAATTTGTATATTAATACGGATCGCACTCGTTTAACAGATACAAAAATTAAATCCCGTGTTAGGGACAGTAAAAATGAGGCTTCCATCGCT
>JAHZIU010000071.1 GCA_022601315.1 Betaproteobacteria bacterium | reverse complement strand
ATTAACTTTTCTCAATTTTATTTAGGGATTAGAAATGGCGGTTTTATTGTTTGTTTCCAATTTAAGACGACCAGTCATATATATTTTAATTAGGAGATTTGAAATGCCCAAATATATTATTGAACGTGAAATTCCAAATGCAGGCTCTTTTACCTCAAAAGATTTGCAATCTATTTCGCAGAAATCATGCGAGGTATTGAACAATATGGGTCCACGAATACAATGGCTAGAAAGTTTCGTAACTGATAATAAAGTCTATTGTATCTATATCGCCCCTGATGAAGCGACCATAAAAAAACACGCAGAACGGGGCGAATTTCCTGCTAATCGCATCTCGAGTATAAAATCTGTGATTGATCCAACAACAGCAGAAAATTAATAGCTAGGAACTTATTTACAACAACAAAATTGAATATAACAACGAGGTATGATATGAAATTTTACTATTTTAAGCTCCTGTTGACAGGATTAGCATTGGCTGCCTTTAGCGGCCCTTATTTATTTGCTCAGACAGAAAAGCGAACCCAGGATGAACAGCATAAGCCCACGGATATTACGAAGCACTCTGGATCACAAGGCAAACCTGTACCGAAACTTTTAAATCTGGGCTCTCACACATTTCCCGTCAGCACACAAAACAACAAAGCCCAATTGTTTATCAACCAAGGGATAAACTTAGCATACGCATTCAACCATGCCGAAGCTCGCAGAGCATTCCAGCAAGCTGCCCTGCTCGACCCAGCGCTTGCGATGGCCTATTGGGGGCAAGCACTAGTTCTCGGACCAAATATCAACGCCATGATGGAACCCAATGAAGAACCACAGGCCCAAGCATTAATACAAAAAGCCAAATCACTGATGGCACAAGCATCACCAAAGGAACAAGCGCTCATTAACGCACTTGAGACACGTTACTCAGGAACAAACAAACAACGCACAGTAAATGATAAGGCTTATGCAGAAGCAATGCGGACAGTACATCAACGTTTTCCTGATGACCCTGATATCACCATGTTTTATGTTGAATCAATGATGGATCTTCGCCCTTGGGGCTATTGGATGCCAGACGGTCGCCCACATGAGGGAACAGCTGAAATTGTAGCACTTACTGAGAAAGTACTGCATCAACACCCAACCCATCCCGGGGCGCTGCATATGTACATCCATCTCATCGAACCAACATCCACGCCTGAACGCGCCGAAAAAGCAGCCGATACGCTTTTAAATTTAATGCCAGCAGCGGGGCATATGATTCACATGCCATCACATATTTATCAGCGTGTTGGGCGCTATGCTGATGCAATGAAGAGCAATCAGCTTGCAATTGCAGCTGACGAAGCGTATATCGCACAAAGTCGCCCCGAAGGAATATACCCGATGGGATATTACCCCCATAATATTCACTTTCTCTGGTTTGCTGCAACCGCAAGCGGTCAAAGCAAAATCGCACTTGAATCTGCGCACAAGCTTGCCAACAAAATAAGCGATAAAGCACTAAAAGAAATGCCGTTAACCGCAGTGTTCCGCATGGTTCCCTACTGGACACTTGCAAGGTTTGGGCAATGGAATGAAATTCTTGAAGAACCCGCCCCGCCATCTACAAATATATTTTTAAAAGGCAGCTGGCACTATGTCCGCGGCCTGGCACTTGTGGCAACAGGAAAATTACAATTGGCTGAGCTGGAGTTAAACGCATTACGTGAGATCATGACAGATCGGTCACTTGATATGCCGCTGTTCTCACAAAACACCTCGCGCACAATCCTGAAAATTGCCCCTGAAGTTCTTGCTGGTGAAATAGCCGCAGCAAATGGACAATTTGAAACAGCAATCGCACATCTTGAACGGGCAGTTCGCTTTGAAGATGCATTAATCTACACGGAGCCCGCAGAATGGCACTACCCGCCCCGATTAGCTCTAGGTGCTATCTTACTGGAATCAGGACATCCAACCGAAGCAGAAACCGTGTATTGGGAAGACCTGCGAAAGAATCGTGATAATGGTTGGGCGCTTTATGGGTTGATGCTAGCACTACAAGCACAGAACAAAGAATCTGACGCTGAAATTGTTAAGGCGCGTTTTGAAAAAGCTTGGGCAGATGCTGATGTAACGCTTATTTCATCGCGTTTTGGCGCCAGATGAAACTCAGGGATTAACTTGATATTCGTCTAAAGCACGCTTAAAACGCACGGGCTCGGAAACGGGCTCGAATAAGTTGTCTAGTAAATTCGCATCATCAAAGTGGCGATGGCCTACAAAAGCAGTAGCTTGACGTCCACGTTCGCGCATCGCACCAGCAGAGGGTATACCCATTGGCCATAACAGCCAACGCTCCGCTCGTTCACTGCCAGCCACCAGACCATCTGGGCGGAACAAACTACGCATACCACCACCTGTCACTGGCGTTTCATAGAGTTCTCGATATTCATGCCAATGCATGAGTTGACCAGAGGGAGTATCGGCATATAATCTTTGAATATAATGACTGCCGGTAGAGACCCGAATGACCAGACTTTTCCCGGCTGTAAGTTGCGGTGCAAGTTGCGGCAGCAATGGCGGCTCGGATAACCATTTCGTTTCAGGGCGTAATACCAGCGCTGTTGTCGGAAAAAAGTAATGATAGCAACCGCAGGCATGCATACTATCGTATAGCAGAACTGTACCATCAGCATTCAAGGTCACACGCCAAAGCAGTCCATCCAGTTTACCACTGTAAATATCAAACTTTCCTGTGTGTGGTCGTTCAGCAAACCAGATCATATAGTTAAGTTGCAGTAAAACTTTCCCCTGCCAATGCGTATAAGACGGATAACGATAAACCCGCGCATCCGAATGATCAATATCAGGCGTGCCATTTTCAAGCCAGATAGGTTGGCCAGGCAAATCATACCGATCTACCACATCGATTTCCCATATCGGTGCATGGACAGAGAATAAGGATTCCAACTGTGATGCTGTGGGTATAGGTAGCCCTAACGCATCATGCGCAAACTTAGTAGACAGATTAATGGGGTCAGCATTTGCTGAAACTGGTACGTGAAATCGACGTAGCTGGCCACGTACCGGTAACGTTTCCAGAGGCTGTGCGTAGACCGCCATCGTTTCATCGTGGTATTGATGAATTCCTACTCTGACCGGAAGGCTCGATAATGGATATAATCCCAGAACCTTATTCAGCAAACGATATTCAGAAGTCGCCACGGCGCGTTTACGCAACAATGTCAGTCGCTCAGAGCTTGCCAAATCAACAGCCACCATGGTTTGTGCACAATGCGCTAGTTGGGCCTGTAGATCAACACTGTAAATGGTGCTGATTTCAGACCTAACAGAAGACTCCAATGAGGCCAACTCGATCGAACGAGCCTGTAGATCGGCGTCAGCCAAGTGTATCAACCAACGCTGAAGTGCCGCACCATCCAGATCCTGCTGACTATAACTGGCTAAGAATCGTGTCATACGAAGATAAGGAAACCCAACGATACGTTCAGGCCGTGATGGGGTAACACCACGTTCAGCAATAATCTGATCCAAGTCATCGTAAAATGCTAAACAATGGCCTGCTGCTGCGTCTCCTGCCACAGGAACGGCATGCTTCATCGAAGCACAGCCAAACAACCCCAATGCAACACCAAAAACGATTAGCTGTCTAATTCTAATCATTCTAGTCATATGTATACTCTTTATTGAAAATAAAATTTTACTTCGCATTTCTCATATATTAGTTTCCCTATGGAAACCATCAATTTATTCGTAAGTTTATGTCTAATCGCTGAAATTATCCCTCTTGTTATTGCAAATCTTGTCAATTATTTACTATTGCCAGAATTTCACGCCTCAATCTGGTAGATTTATTTTTATCATCTATTTGGCTCAGAATGAACCAGGACTCCCTATAAGATGCATCATAAACCACGCTGTAGCTAGGAAACGCTTGAGGTTTCGGGTCTTAGTGTCGGGTTTAGATTCGAAGGCTATAAATATAGACCCGACCCTAAGTCCCGCGTTCATATACCTGGCAATTCAACTCTTACTAGGGAAATTGGTATTCATTCCTACCATTTAAAGTTGGGAACATCCCCCTGCTTTAGGGAAACACTATTCTTTATTTTTGCTGTGTTGCAATTCATTGTAATTGACTTTCAATCTGACTTTCAGTACATTTATTTAATATTGAGGGGTTTGTTTATTTTTCTGCACCAATGAAACGATTCTGTTATAAATAATTTTTTTTGTTCAATTGGTGCAATGTTTGCTACTGATTATCGATACCAAATCAGATGGCGGAGTGGCGATTTAGCAGCAATACGAAGGGCAATGCAATGATTTACCACGGTGTAATAATACTATCGCTACTCCTGGGACTTTTATGTAGCTTTATCACGATGGCGCAGCCTCAAACGCCATTGATGCAAAAAAATCAGGCTGAACACCCAACTTACAGACCCCTATCGCACACTGTTTGTCAACAAGATGGCGTCGCTGTCGACGGAAACGATTTGGTGAGCTACCATCAAGAAAATGGCCCTGTCATTGGCTCGGCAGAATTCTCGACTGATTATAATGAATTGACTTATTACTTTTCCAGCGAATCAAATCTCACGAAATTCCGCAATGATCCCGAAAGATT
>JAHZIU010000393.1 GCA_022601315.1 Betaproteobacteria bacterium | reverse complement strand
TGAAACGCCTTGAGTGTAATATGTCGACTAGCTTTCTTTGTTCAATGTCTCGTTGCTGAAGTAGAAACGTATGTAATGGTTGCAGATCTTTCCGACACTTTTTGGCTACGCTGTCGCTATATGCATCAAAATCCAATAAATAAACATCGAGGTCACGAACCGGGGGTGTCGCCTGCCCCAACCATACAAACTCGCTGATGTATCGCCCGATGCGACTAGCTGGAAAAACCTTTTTGAAACGAGTTAACACAGAACGAGACTTTCTGACAGCAATACGTAGGTTATGCAGGAACTCGGTGTCGAGACCTTCAATAGCACCAGCTTTGTTAAGCTTGATGACATTGAGGAGGTTGTTCAATATATTTCTTGTAGCGTCGATCGCGGTCATCTTAGGATCAAGTTTTACCTTAAAGTTAGAACTGAATTTGCTGGGAACAATACCCAGCGTCAGCACTGCAAGCTTAAGCAGATTATTGTATGTTGGCATGAATGACTGCATTTTTACGAACGCTGTAACTTTGAGAAAGTCTTCGTTATAGCCTTTAATTTTTTTTACTGTTAGAAGTTTGCAAAGGTTTTGTGTGTTATGTGTGCTTGACCGCTTGCAGGTCATTTCATCGAATACCACACGTACTAGTGCTTTACCTTCATTATTTATAACACTGAGGGTGAAAGACTTAATGTTAATGATAATCTGCGGTAGTAAAGCCCGAACACCAATGAGTGAAACAAGTTTTTGTTTAAACGCAGACGGTGCAAGATTATATGCAAAAATCGGCATGGTATTGAGACTGCGTATGGCTATGCCGGTGTCTTTAGTTGTTGCGTACCATACAATAGCGCTTTTTCCATTGATTTGTTGTATCTCAATGCTGGCGTCTTTTTGGTAAAGTGACCAATTAAAGGTATCAAAAATCGTTCGTTTGATTGTTTTACAGGGTTCAACACGTACTTCGTATCGGGTTTGTAATATTCCCAATATTTGTGTGAGTTTGAATTGATCAGGAATGGCGAAATGTTGATAGGATAGCGTCATAAAAATGTGTTTGTCGCGGATGGTAATCTGGCTTTAGACACAGTCAATAGATTTCTGGAATAAATGTCTGGCTACTGAGGGGTGGTCGCATGTAGCCGTGTTCTTTTTGTCTTGGTGGTAACTTGATGGAAGCTGGGGATAGATCTTCATAATCAATCATACTTAACAGATGGTTAATGAGGTTGAGTCTGGCACGTTTCTTATTATCTCCGTTTACTACATACCATGGTACCTGTTTTATATCAGTACGGATAAACATTTCATCCTTGGCTTTGGAATATTCAACCCATTTGGCGCGCGACTGCAGATCCATCGGACTTAGTTTCCAGTGTTTGATCGGATGATAAATACGATTCTGGAAGCGACGCTCTTGTTCCTCGTCACTTACTGAAAACCAGTATTTGATCAGTAAGATACCGGAACGTACCAGCATGCGTTCAAACTCAGGGCAAGAGCGTAGAAATTCTCGGTATTCTCCACTTGTACAAAAACCCATGACATGTTCTACACCTGCTCGGTTATACCAGCTACGATCCATGAGCACTATTTCGCCATTTGCCGGTAAGTGCTTAACATAGCGTTGAAAGTACCACTGTGTCTTTTCTCTCTCGGTAGGTGCTGGTAAGGCAACTACGCGACATATGCGGGGATTCAAACTCTCAGTTATACGTTTGATGGCGCTGCCTTTACCTGCCGCATCACGCCCTTCAAAGATTACAACTATTTTCAGTTTTTTATACCTAATCCATTCCTGTAACTTGACCAGCTCAATTTGCAACTTCGTCAATTCTTTTTTATATAATTTGTTTTTTAATTTTATGGGTTTAGTTGATTCTGAATGGGCTGTGTGTAGCGAAGTAATTTTTTTCAATTTACTTTTTGATTTCTTTGGGGGCTGTTTTTGTCTGGTCATGGTATCTCTCTTCTTATCCTGTCGATAAGCTTGAAGCGATTACTCAACAAGAAGCTCTTTGGGTCTGATCAATTTTGCTAAATGTGCTTGTTGGAATCCTGTAGAAATCGATTCACTGCCGTAGTCAAAAATCGCTACTGCTGCTGTTGTCATTAATTTGCCAGAAGCGTTAACACGAGGCTGTTTTTTTGATAGGTAACACACTAATTGATCCAAACCAGGATTGTGACCAATGATTAGTAAAGTGTGTGCTTTGCTGCTATGTTGTTTAATGATAGAAAGTAAATCGTCAAGAGATGCTTGATAGATAATTTTTGCCCAGAAAACCACGTGTTCAGCAACACCTAGCTTATTTAATATCAACTGACAGGTCTGTTTTGTCCGCAATGCAGGTGAACATATTACTCGATCCGGAATACATTGGTTTTTCTTCAGCCATTTACCCATTAGTTCCGCGGCTTTAACCCCACGTGTTGCTAATGGGCGATCAAAGTCTGATTGACTTAGGTCAGACCAGTCTGATTTCGCATGGCGCATAATTATGAGTTTTTGTTTGTGCATGATTTTCAGTTCATAATACGTTACATTCATAACAATAAATTATTAGCATTACCATACCATGGAATCAAATATAGAAGAATCTTATGCTGCTGTTGATCTGGGTTCAAACAGCTTTCACATGATTGTTGCGAATTTAGTGGATGGTCGACTACAGATCATTGATCGCATCAAAGAGATGGTTCGGTTGGCTTCAGGACTTAATGACAATCAGGAATTGTCTGAGGAGTCGATGCAAATTGCGCTGAGTTGTTTGCAGCGTTTTGGTCAACGTATCCGCGATATTCCACATGTGAATGTGCGTGCTGTGGGCACGAACACGCTTCGTCAAGCCAGGAATGGTAAGATATTTTTGTCTCATGCGCATACTGCTTTGGGGCACCCAATTGAAATTATCGCTGGCCGAGAAGAAGCGAGGCTGATTTATCATGGGGTTGCACATACGTTGTACGACGAGACAAATAAGCGTCTGGTTATTGATATTGGAGGTGGTAGTACCGAGCTGATTATTGGTTGTGGTTTTGATACATATTATACGGATAGTCTATATATGGGCTGCGTAAATTTTAGACAACGTTTTTTTAGTAATGGCAAGATTAAAGCTAAAAGAATGCATAAGGCGATACTGTTTGCTAGACAGGAACTGGAGTCAATTGAATTGCCTTATAAAAAGATGGGTTGGGACTATGCTTTGGGATCCTCCGGTACGATTATTTCAATACGTAATGTTTTGCATGCCCAGGGTTGGTGCGAAACTGGTATAACAGCTTCGGCATTAACAATATTGAAAGATGAGCTTATTGCCATTGGTGATAGTGATGCAGTTAACTTTAAAGATTTGTCAGAACGGCGTAAACCTGTTTTTGCAAGCGGTGTTGCCGTATTGTGCGGTATTTTTGAGGCCTTAAACCTTGAGCAGATCAATGTTTCTGAAGGTGCGCTGCGGGAAGGTTTGCTGCATGACCTGATTGGTCGTATGCATAATAAAGACGCCAGAGATAAAACAGTGATGGACGTAGCGCAAAGATACAGTGTCGATATGGAGCAAGCATTACGTGTGAAAGATACTGCTGAAAATTTATTTAAATACGTGAGTTCAGACTGGGGGTTAGATAAAAGTGCAGATTTGAAATTATTACAGTGGGCTGCTCTAATTCATGAAATTGGCTTGTCAATTGCACATGCCCAGTACCATCGACATGGTGCTTATCTGGTCGGTTACTCCGATCTGTCGGGTTTTTCTCGACATGAACAGACAAATTTGGCAACACTTGTTCGTATGCATCGCAGAAAGTTTCCACTGGAAGAATTAGATTCAGTTCTCAGCACTATCAGAACTGTAGTTCTCAGACTTTGTATCCTGCTCAGATTAGCCGTTGTCATGCATAGAAGCCGGTCTAACATTGCACTGCCGGAAATACAAGCTAAAGCCAATGAAAATAAAATTGATCTAGTCTTTCCACAAGGGTGGTTAGATAATCATCCTTTAACGTTGGCTGATTTGTTTACCGAGAAAAGTTATCTTCAGACGGCTGATATCAATTTGACATTTCAGTGATGCAGGTTGCAATAGTGTTCCATGAGTTGTTGTTGCGCTGAACGGGGTTTAACGCCCGTTTTAACGCGCTGGTAAGAGCCGTCACATTGCAGTAACCAAGCTTGTGTGTTGTCTGAGAGATAACTCAACAGTCCGTATTTGATCACCAGGCTGCTGGTGCGTTTCTCCTCAATGGGAAAGCAGGCTTCTACACGATGATGTAAATTTCTTGGCATCCAGTCAGCGCTGGAGCAAAATACCAACTCTTCTCCGCCATGGTAGAAGTAATAAACACGTGTATGTTCCAAAAAACGGCCTACAATTGAGCGCACACTGATATTTTCGGAGATACCTTTGATTCCAGGACGAAGGCAACATATTCCCCGTACGATCAAGTCTATTTTGACGCCGGCTTGTGAAGCTTTATACAAGGCAGCAATAATTTCCGGGTCAACCAAACCATTCATTTTAGCGATTATCCTAGCCTTTTCTCCTTGCTTTGCGACGCTTATTTCTTTTTCTATATAGGTTAGCATTCCCTTATGCAACGTGAAGGGCGACTGCAGTAATTTTTTCAATTTTCCCGCGCGACCCAGGCCCGTCATTTGATGAAAGAGTTTATTAACGTCTTCTCCAACCGATTTGTCACAAGTTAGTAGTCCGTAATCGGTGTACAAACGTGCGGTGCGGGCATGATAATTTCCAGTTCCCAGATGAACGTAACGACGTAAAGACCGACCTTCTCTACGAACAACCAGTATCATCTTGGCGTGGGTTTTATAACCGACTACACCATAGACAACATGAGCGCCTGCATCCTGCAATTCACTGGCCAATTCAATGTTGGCTGCTTCATCAAACCTTGCTCGTAGTTCGATAACAACGGTCACCTCTTTACCGGCGTGTGCTGCATTCTTTAAAACATCGACCACTACTGAATCAGTGCCTGTTCGGTAAAGCGTTTGCTTTATCGACAGTACATTCGGATCAATTGATGCCTGGCGAAGAAAATCAATAATTGGTGCAAAAGACTGAAACGGGTGCAGTAACAAAATATCGCCATTGCGTAGGACATCAAAGAAATTTATATTTTTGAGTAGGCGGTTTGGGATGCCGGGTGTAAAGCCAGAAAATTTTAGCTCTGGACGATCCACTAAATCACAGATTGTCAGGAGTCTGCCGAGATTTACTGGGCCTGAAACCCTATACAAGTCATCTGTTTGTAGGTGAAATTGTTTTAATAAAAAAGAACTCAATTCATCTGGACAATTATCCGCGACTTCCAGGCGTACTGCATCACTGAATCGGCGTGAGGGTAGTTCACCCTCAAGTGCACGTAATAGATCATCAATTTCTTCATCATCAACAAAAAGCATGCTATCGCGAGTGACTTTGAATTGATAACAGCCTGTTGCATTCATGCCTGGAAACAGGTCTCCCACATGGGCATGAATAATTGAAGAAAGCATGACGAAATCATGATATCCGGCACTCTCTTCTGAAGGGATCGGTACAATTCTGGGTAATGAACGCGGAGCTTGTACAATGGCCTGGCGCGAGTCACGGCCAAAAGCATCTTTGCCATCCAGTGATACAATGAAATACAGATTTTTGTTTAAGACGCGAGGGAATGGATGTGCTGGGTCCAGTCCAATTGGGCTGAGTATAGGCAACACTTCACTGTTAAAGTAACGTCGTATCCAACGAGTCAGTCGTGGTTTCCACTGACCACGGCGCAGTAGCCTTATTTTGTTTTTGCTTAGGGCAGGAATGATTAGTTCGTTTAAAACGTTGTATTGTTCCTCCACAAACAGATGGGCTGTTTCATTGATGCGTGCCAGTACTTCTGCTGGAAGCAGATTGTCAGGGCCGGTTTGCTTGGAGCCGTACTTGACTTGGTGTTTTAGTCCAGCAACACGTACCTCGAAGAATTCGTCCAGATTAGTGCTGGCAATGCAGAGAAATCGTAGTCGCTCAAGCAATGGCATGTTTTCATCTTTAGCTTGCTCAATCACGCGCCGGTTGAATTCAAGTAAGCTTAATTCACGGTTGATATAGAGTTCTGGTTTGTTTAATTCTGTTGTATCCATTTAGTTATTGCCGTCATATTAATTATATATGGGTGAATTTCAGGTATATGGAATTGTCTCGAACCATCAAGTTGCACCACCGAATCACAGCTTAATATTTGCAACTTAGCGTAGCGATGTGCCTGTTTAAGTTGTTGCCAGATTTTACAACAGATGTCCATGCAAATTACAATCTATTAGTAGCCTATCTGATTAAACTGCATGTAGCATCTGAATAGTGCAAACAGTAGTTGGAATTTAATTGGGGTAAATATCTAGCCCTTACGCGCTGGTGTCGTGAAGAGTAGTTGTCTTGATGGAGATGGCGATAAACTAGAGAAATAAAAATCGCTATTCAGTCTGGTGTACAGTTTGAAGTTATCTTTTGTCGAAAAAAATTTGCTTTCTTGGAAAGCAAGAGAGGAATAGAAGCTTTACTCGTTACCCTTGCAATCTGGTAACGAGTAAATCTGATAACAAGAATTTAAGCGGCTTTCTTTAATGATTTTTTTAGTTTCTTCAACTTGTCTTCTTGCTTACCGATTTTATTTTTTCTTGCTTTAATCTCTTTTTTCAGGGATTTTACTTTTTTGTTAGCCATATTTACTATCTCCATAAGGTATTGACAACGAAGCTACTTGTAGACAAGAGTTATATAATGTTCGAAATGAGTATAGGTTATTATTTAAATCTTGTTTTCTGGTAGCGGACATTCCCTATTTGTGTGTGGGGAATAAGTATTTGCTTAGGTATTGTCGTTGCGATCATGTTTGCTGACAAAAGAACGAATAAACCGCCTTATTTCTCGTGCAGCACTGGTATCTAGCTGCTCGCATAAATTTATAAAGTGATCACGTTCATCACTATTAATGCGGATCAAAAGCTGGCTGTCTTTTTTCTTTAGCTTTTTGCTTTGTGCGTTCTTCTTTCCATTCATCAGTTTAAGCTACGCTCAATGCATATGCTGTTATGAGTCACAATAATTTTACCTGAACAAAGTATATACAATGTATATGCATTGGATGGCCATGTCAACTGATTTCTGCACACAATAATATACTTCACAGTAGTTGCGCCAATACGCACATTCAGGGATAATACTCTGTTTTCAATCCATCCCTCCAGGGTGGCATCTGAGGGTACGACATAATGAAAGCAGACATTCATCCAGAATACGAAGAAATCACGGTAACATGCAGTTGTGGGAATGTATTTAAAACACGCTCCACAATGAATAAAGCATTAAGCATAGAAGTTTGTTCTACTTGTCATCCGTTTTATACGGGTAAGCAAAAGATTGTTGATACTGCAGGTAGAGTTGAGAAGTTTCGCCAGAAATATGGCAAGCAAGCACCAAAGCAAGAATCTGCATAGATATTGCTTGTGCTAGAAATGCACTGCTAGCCAGATTGTTTCGCAGTCTGGGTTTGTCCAGGTTACTTTGTGTTTCTTATGGGGCGGTATATTTATATAATCGCCCTCATTTAGACTAATCGATTGTTTGTCATCGAATGATAATATAGCTTGTCCTTTGATGATTAAAACCCATTCATTCTTCTCTTGGTCATACCAGCCATTTTCTGGTGAGCGATGACCTTTGGATACTATCCGTTCAATAGTGATGGACTCATTTTTAATGAGTGAATCAAATACTTCATTTTTCAAGCAATGCGGCAAATCTGAAAGAATGTTTCGTGATTTCATTATCATATTTTTTAGGACATGCTGTAATTAAAAAGGCACTAACTTTATTAGTAAGATGAACGTCTTTGTGAACTGGAATATTCATTCTCCATTTAACAAGCCTAAGAACCCACCCGATTGATGGTTCCACAGTTGTGCATAAAGCTGGTTATTCGCAATTAGCTTGGCATGGCTACCTTGTTCTACAATTCGACCCTTATCAAATACAATCAGTCGATCCATGGCGGCAATTGTCGAGAGTCGGTGTGCAATTGCAATGACAGTTTTATTTTGCATCAGTTGATCAAGGCTTTGTTGAATACTGGCTTCTACTTCAGAATCCAGCGCTGAGGTTGCTTCATCTAGTACTAGTATGGGTGGATTCTTTAATAAGACGCGAGCAATGGCAATGCGTTGGCGCTGGCCTCCTGAGAGCGTTACGCCGCGTTCGCCAACATGTGCGTCATAGCCGATACGGCCTTTAATATCTTTTAATGTTTGAATAAAGTCATGGGCTTGAGCTTGTTTGGCGGCAGCTATCATTTGTGTTTCTGTTGCGCTGGGTTTACCGAACAGAATATTGTCACGCACTGAACGGTGTAGTAATGAAGTATCTTGTGTCACCATGGCAATATTAGCGCGTAGACTGTCTTGTTGTACTTTACTAATATCTTGTTTATCAATGGTGATATATCCTTGTTGAATGTCATAGAATCGTAACAATAAATTTACAAATGTCGATTTGCCAGCGCCTGAGCGCCCTACAATGCCTACTTTCTCACCGGCCTTAATCAAAAGATTGAGGTCGTCGAAAATTAAAGTGTTTTTGGTTTGCGAATTGTTCTGTTGATAAGAAAAGTGCACATGGTGAAATTGAATGGCGCCATGATGAACTTGAAGTTCTTGAGCATCTGCACGGTCAGTTACATTTTGTGGTTTGGATAGTGTATTGATGCCGTCTTGAACTGTGCCAATATTTTCAAACAGATTATTTACTTCCCACATGACCCAATGCGACATACCCGTCAGGCGTATTGCCAGACTCATTACAATGGCGATTGCGCCAGGGCCAATATCAGCATTGATCCATAAATAAATACCCAATGCGCCTGTTACAAAAACCAACAGCATATTAATTGACCATACACTGATATTGAGCCAAGTCGCTAAACGCATTTGTGGGTGTACGGTAGATATGAATTCTTGCATGCTTGTTTTAACATAAGCTGACTCACGTTGGCTTTGTGAAAAGAGTTTAAGTGTCAGGATATTGGTATAACTGTCTACAATGCGACCGGTCATAAGTGAGCGGGCATCAGCTTGTAAGGTGGAGATACGTTTTAATTGTGGGACAAAATGGAACAAAATACTTATATATGCTATTAACCAAGCAAGTAAAGGTAAGCATAAAAGTGGGCTAGCATTTGCTACCAATAATAAAGTTGTGATGAGATAAACGGTAACAAACAGTATGACATCGAGCAGCTTCATTACAGTTTCACGTACAGATATGGCTGTTTGCATTACTTTGGTGGCAATGCGTCCACTGAATTCGTGCTGAAAGAATGCGTAACTTTGGTTGAGTAAATATCGATGGGATAACCAACGTACACGCATGGGGAAATTGCCCATGAGTGTTTGGTGAATAACCAGTGAATGTAACAATACAATAATCGGAATGAATAGTAGGATAAAGACTGACATGGTCAGTAAGAGTTGCCATTCATTTGCGATAAAGTGCTTTGAATCCTTGGTTGCCAGCCAATCCACCATTTGTCCTAATATGCCATATAGCATGGCTTCACTAACGGCCAAGCAAGTGGTCAAAATAGCCATTAAGACTAAGTAAGGTTCGATACCCTTAGTGTAATGGCGGCAGAATTGGTATAAGTTCTTAGGAGGTTCGGTAGGATGTTCGGGTGGGAACGGATTTGCCAGACGTTCAAAAAAACCAAACATGTTTTTGTTAACCGCTACTCAGACGTTCAAAAATTCGAAAACCCGCAACATAGGTGCCAATGGCGGAGCCCATAGTAGCGAGTATAAAAATCAGCAATATTCGTGTTACTTGATTATTCCACCAACCTTTCAAGCTGGTCGTATCACTTCGGAGCCGGTTAAAGTCATCGATTTTTGGTTTGCGTAAGTAGGTTTCTGCTGCAGCGACAACCATACCGGCACCGATGGTTGGGTTTAATGAGGTCAAAGGTGCTGCCAGGAAGGCTGTTAAAATGGTTAGTGGATGGGCAAAAGCGATTGCTGCACCCAATGCGGATAGCCCGCCATTGATTAATATCCAGTCAAGAACCATTGCTGTACCAATTTCCGGGCTACGCATAAAGCCAATGACGAAACCGGTTAGAATTAAACCGACAATTATCCAGGGTAAAAATTTAAACCAATTAGATGTTGGGGGAATGGCATCCAGTTGCGTAATCTTTTCATCCGGATCTGTAATGCATTTGTTCTCAATTTGCTGTACCATGCCATTCATATGTCCGGCACCAATGATTGCTAAAATATGCTGATAACCGTTTTTATTGCATTCATTTATTAGACGGGCAGACATATACTCATCGCGTTCACTAATAAGCGGTTGGAATAAATCTTTTTCATTTTCTGCAAACTGTGAGAATGTGCTTTCCAGTACATCACCTTCTTTTAATTTTTCGATTTCTTCAGCGCTTACTTTTTCTTTGCTGATGACACTGGCTATCAGGCCACTAAATAAATTAAGGCGTTTCCACCAGGGTACATTCCGATAAATTCGTTTCAGGGTTGTGCCAATTTCTCGGTCTATTAGTATAACTGGCAATTTTTCCTTTTGAGCGTCATGAATGGCAACACGCATTTCGGCACCGGGTTCAATACCGAATTGCTCAGCCATGCGTTGCTGGAAAGCGCCTAAAGCAAGACTTGCTGCAACCATACTGGCTTGTCCACTTTTGATAACCTGAAATAAATCCATCTTGGCCATTGCGTCAGGATTAACAATGGCTTTATGACGGCTTGGGCATAATTCAACCGCGACAGCGTCATATTTTCCTGTTGCAATTAATTCTTGGACTTTATCAGCACTTGCTTTGGAAACATGTGCAGTGCCCAACATTGTTATACTGCAATTGTTGATCTTTACTGTTTTTAGTGGCTCGGTCTGTGCAATGTTTTCCGGGGGTAATTCAATATATTGTTGGTCTGATTTAGTCATGAGTTTTTATGCTTTGATTTATTGGTTTGTCAAGCAGAATAAAAATTAATATTATTTGTAAGTCTATTGTTTTTGCTGGTTATTATTGATTTAATTTAGAATGTGGCTGGCGTTTGTATGTATAGTATTTTCTAATAATTATGTTTTATATATGGTATGCGTCACTGACAATATAAAGAAATAGATGAGAATTGTGTCTTTATTCACAGTTTGAATTGTACTGATCATGTACTATATTTGTAACCAGATTAACGCAATCCACATGAATGTAAAAGCTAAGTTAATGTTTTGTTAAGTAAGAGATTTTTTGGCATTTTGGTTAAGGTTTAGGTTTTATGACGAGGCCCTTTAAGCCCTACTGCTTGCGGTAGGGTTTTTTTTGGATCAAAATATTACATATTATTCGTTGGTTTGCTGTGATTGATTTATGCAGATTCTTAAAATCCGAAAATAATTCGTGTAGCTGCATGTGGATGATTTTCATGGTGTGATCGCTTCATGCCAAAGCCAAACTGGATCTTAGCATGTTTGGCCAATTGAACATGTAATTGTGGCATAAGTAAAGTGACATCAGGTTCGTGTGGTCTTTTTTCCCAGTTTATCTCTAGTCCTAAAATCAACTCTTTGGAGAAGGTATAGAAAAGATTGGCATTAACCAGTCCTTCAAATTGGCCTCTAGCACGGATATCTGTTGTACGAAAACCTACCATATTTAACATGCTCCATCTTTCGTTAAACTCGTACCCAAATAGATATAACAGATCGTTTTCAAGTGCTTTCTCATCCTTGAAATATTCACCAAAGTATTGCCAGCCATGGATAAATTTTCTACTGGTGAGAAAACTAAATGTGCCTTGTAAAGCTAACTTATACGCCTCTAATTCAGTGTTATGCATTGGAAATTCAAATTCAATACCATATCCATCAGCATAGGCATATTCAAACTCCGGATTCAATTCGACGGCATCTTCTGCAAAGTCGTATTGAGCCAATGAATTAAACTCATATTCGTTTCTTTTAGCCCCTAATGGCAGAACCAAGTCGAACACCATAGGCTCGGGAAGTCGTGGACCTTTTCCCGAGGCGTTGCTTTGAATTGGTATGATAAAAAGAAGAAATAAGGCTGTGATAACTCTGATTTTCATGTTGTTTGGTTGGTTT
>JAHZIU010000392.1 GCA_022601315.1 Betaproteobacteria bacterium | reverse complement strand
GCCACAGAAAATTTCAGCAAGTAGTACCAAGTTAGCCTGAATATTGCACCAGTACGCTAGGTTTTGGCCTGTAATCGTTATTCCTGTTGGTTTTAAGCAAATTTTTAGAAAATACAGTTTGTACTTACGACTCACTTGTTGTTTTTTAACCGCGTAGCGGCTTATGGTATTCTCAGACCCATATCGAAGTGAGTTGAGGGCGATACTGAACAAAATTGGGTACGATTACGATATAGAGATAGTTGAATTGGAAATTCCAATTGACCATATTCACATGATTGTTCGGGCGGAGCCCACAGATTCTCCATCAAGGAGAATACAGGTAATCAAGAGCATTCAGCGAGGGAGTTTTTTCGGCTCAGGCCAGAAATCAAGCGACAATATTTTTGAGGAGGAAAACTGTGGACGCAGAGTTATTTCGTAGAAACGATAGGCAATGCCAATGAGGGCGTTATTCGAAAATATGTTCAGAGCCAGCTTAAAGACATGGATAAGAAAGAAGAGGATAGTCGTCTGCAGAGTCTTTTCTGAAACTCGGTCGCTTTGCGACCGAGTAGTTTATATTACGTCCCATACTAATATCTTAAACGACTGCACCATCATTCTCAGGTTTCTTTTCTTCCAGTTTAACAAGATCTTCGCGCTTGACACCCAGCAACATAATGATTGGGCTTGCAACCATAATTGATGAGTAGATTCCTGAGAAGATACCGATCGTTAACGCCAATGCAAAGTAATGGAGCACTTCACCACCAAACAGAAGCATTGAGATTACTACCATCTGAGTGCTACCGTGAGTAATAATGGTACGTGCCATGGTGCGCGTAATAGCATTATCTATAACTTTTACGACCGTTGCTTTTCGAAGCTTGCGGAAATTCTCACGGATACGGTCAAAAATAACAACAGATTCATTAACAGAGTAACCTAACACCGCTAATACAGCAGCCAGAACTGTGAGTGAAAATTCCCATTGAAAAAAAGCAAAAAAACCAACAATTATAATGACATCATGTAGATTAGCAATTATACCCGCTATACCAAATTTCCATTCAAATCGTACTGCCAGATATGCAACAATTCCCAGTGATACAAACAATAGCGCTAGTGCGCCATTTTCCAGTAACTCTTTGCCGACCTGAGGGCCTACAAATTCTACGCGGCGCATTTCGACTGAATCATCTGATAGTCGAAGCGCGCTTAAAACTATTTCGGATAATTGGGCACTTGAATATTCGGGCTTGACGGGCAGTCTGATCATTACATCCCGTGAAGTACCAAAGTTTTGTACGGTTGCGTCTGTCAGTTCCAAATCAATCAATACATTTCTAATTTTATTCAGATCTGCAGTTTGTTCATAACTCACTTCCAATACTGTTCCGCCAGTAAAGTCAACGCCAAGATTTAGGCCTCTTGTTGCAATGAAGAAGACTGATAAACTGAATGTGATAATAGATATAATAGCCGCAATACGTCGCCAGCTCATAAATGGGATATCGTGACTAAACCTAAAAAATTCCATTGTTAATTCCTTTTTGGGCGACTATTGCTACTTTCTTGATTTCTTTGGGCTTGATGCTTTACGCTTATTTTTAGCTCTGGTGTTTGGTTTATTGCTGGTTTTCTTGATCTTGGACTCATTCGGGTCATTAGATTTTTCCTGACTAACAGCTGCAACATCATTAGTTTGTTCTTCAATTACAGTATCAGATTTGAATTCAGGTTCAACATCAGCTAATACTTCGGGTTTTTCTACAATTTTTGAAACATGTTTTTCCTTTCTTAGATCCTCAGCCACTAGATCCATATTATTTTCTTTGTTTTTTGTTAGACCCAAAGATTCTGCTTGCGGATTATATAGTGCATTAGCTTTAGTTGATTTGGGAGGAATCCAGACCTGACCGATTGGTACACGGTTTAATTTACGATTTCCATACATAAAATTAACCATGCCTCGTGAAACAAAAATTGCTGTAAACACTGAAGTTAAAATGCCAAGACACAGTACAACCGCAAAACCTTTAACTGGGCCTGAGCCAAATGCAAACAGCGCAATACCTGCAATTAAAGTTGTGATATTGGAATCCAGAATTGTACCAGTAGCTCGTTCATAACCAGCTTGAATCGCTAACTGTGGCGAAACACCCAACCTTAATTCATCACGTATTCGTTCGTTTATCAATACATTAGCATCAATTGCCATGCCCACAGTTAAAGCAAGAGCGGCCATACCTGGTAGGGTTAAGGTCGCTTGCATGATTGATAATAAGCCGACTAGTAGTAACAGATTTATACTGAGCGCAGTGACAGAAATAACACCGATTGACATGTAGTAGGCCATGATAAAGAGCGCAACAGCCAGAAACCCGTAAAGTGTTGAGTTAAAGCCTCTGGCAATATTGTCAGCACCAAGACTAGGTCCAACCGTGCGTTCTTCAATAATATCCATCGGTGCAGCCATTGCACCAGCGCGTAGCAATAGAGCTACGTCTCGAGCTTCAATATTAGTCATGCGCCCGCTGATCTGCACGCGACCACCGCCAATTTCTTCGCGTATAACAGGCGCTGTAACGACCTCTGCTATGTTTCTTTCAATCAGCAGTATGGCCATTCTTCTGCCTACATTTTCGCGTGTTAACTGCCTGAAAATCCGCGATCCATTGTTATCCAAACTGATATGCACGGCAGGTTGATTATCCTGATCAAAACCAGGTTGTGCGTCTGTAATCCGTTCACCAGTTAGTAAAACTTGTTTTCTTACTAATAATGGACCACCACCACGTTCTTCATAAAGTTCTAAACCAAATGGAACCTGTCCGCGTAATGCTGCATCGATATCGCGTTCATCGTCTACCATGCGTATTTCTAAAGTAGCTGTCCGGCCTAAAATGTCCTTCGCTTTAGCGGTATCTTGAACGCCAGGTAACTGGACAATAACACGATCAGCACCGGCTTTTTGGATAATCGGTTCTGCCACGCCCAACTCATTAACTCGATTACGTAGTGTGGTAATGTTTTGTAGAACGGCAGAATCTTGCATACGTATTTTTGCATCGGGACTGATGGAAGCAATAAGGTGAAAGCGGTTATCAACTCTTTCTTGCCTAAAACCAAGATCCGGATAAGTGGATTTTAGCTCGTCTTCTGCCTGTGAGCGTGCATCAGTATCACGAAACTTAATGATCAGTGTTTGGTCTTGCCTTTCTATGCCCGCATAAGCAATACGTTTTTCACGTAGGCTACTGCGAATATCAATACTATATCGATCAAGTGATTTACTCAGTGCACCTTCCATATCGACTTCAAGCATAAAGTGAACGCCGCCACGTAAATCAAGCCCCAAATACATCGGTAATGCACCAAGGTTTGTCAACCATTGTGGCGAGTTTGGCAGTAAATTCAAAGCAACGATATATTCATCGCCAAGTTCTGATTGTAGAAGATCTCTTGCCTTGATTTGAATGTCTGTGTCGGCAAAACGTACTTTAATACTGCCTTCTTCAAGGAGCATTCCGTCAGTAGTGATCTCGGCTTTATTTAATGCGTCTTCTACTCGTTGTAGTAACGTGGTATCGGCACTTGCTGTTATCCGCAGTGGGGATATTTGTACTGCTGGTGATTCACCATAAAAATTAGGTAAGGTGTAGAGCAGTCCAAGCGCAATTGAAACCGCAATAATCAGATATTTCCAGAGCGCGTAGCGGTTCATGGTTATTTATGTCTTGATATTAGGTAAAAGGAAATCTTGCAAGGCCGATATAGATTTGCCATTGCAATAGTTTATTAATTTTTCGTATCATCTTTGTTTTCAGATGCATCATCAACTTCCTGGGTTTTCTTTTCTTCCTGATTAGCTGTATTTTTGGCGGCTGTTTTTCTTTTTCCACTTTTAGGTGGTTCTATACTCTTCAGTGTTCCTTTTGGTAACAAAGTTTGCACAGATGATTTAAGTACGGTGACTTCAAGATTAGGTGCTATTTCCACGATTACATAACTTTCACTGACGTTGGTGAGCATTCCTAATATGCCACCGTTGGTAATGACCTCATCATTTTTTTGTAAATCCTCAATCAGTTGTTTATGCTCTTTTGCACGTTTGGCCTGCGGTCGAATGAGTAAAAAGTAAAAAATAAGGAATATACCAAACAACGGTAAAAGGCCCATTAAGCCAGCACCAGATTCCGCAGGCGCGGCTGCCTGAGCGAATGCATCACTAATCAGCATAATATTTCTCCAGAAAGCTATTATTTAAAAAACGCACATTTTAGCATGATGCGAGCCTATGCTAGAAACTCTCGTGCATATTCTTCAAATTGTCTGCGTTCAATTGCGCTACGAATTTCCGCCATTAATTGCTGATAATAGAATAAATTGTGAAGTGTATTAAGATGTGCGCCCAGTATTTCATTAATGCGTTGTAGATGATGCAAATAGGCGCGAGAAAAATTCTGACAGGTATAACAAGTACACTCATCATCAGGTGGCGCCGTGTCAAGTCGATATTTGCTGTTGCGTAGTTTGATAATACCATTGCGTGTATACAGCCAACCATTACGTGCGTTACGTGTGGGTAGGACACAATCAAACATGTCAATTCCATGTGCCACCGCATTAACAATATCTGCTGGGGTACCAACACCCATCAAATAACGTGGTTTATCTGCAGGAAGTAGGGGGGCGGTATGTTTGAGAATTCGTTGCATGTCAGCCTTAGGTTCCCCGACTGACAAGCCACCAATTGCGTAACCATCAAAACCAATATTTTGTAATGCGTTAAATGATTGGTCGCGCAAATTTTCGTACATACCACCCTGAACAATCCCAAATAAAGCATTGGGATTGTCACCATGTGCTTGTTTAGATCGTTCCGCCCAACGGATACTAAGTTGCATAGATGTGTGCGTGGTTTTTTCATCCGCAGGATAGGGTGTGCATTCATCAAATATCATAACAATATCTGAGTCCAATACGCGTTGGATACGTATAGATTCTTCTGGCGTTAAAAAACACAAGTCACCATTGACCGGTGATCTGAATTGAACGCCTTCTTCAGTAATTTTGCGTAATTCTCCAAGACTGAAGACTTGGAAACCACCGGAATCAGTTAATATAGGCGCAGTCCAATTCATAAATTTATGTAATCCGCTATGCGCTTTAATTACCTCCAGTCCGGGGCGTAGCCATAAGTGGAAAGTATTACCTAAAATGATTTGCGCATTAACATCGTGCAGTATTGATGGCGACATACTTTTGACCGCGCCATAGGTGCCTACTGGCATGAAGACTGGCGTTTCTATCGTGCCATGGGCAAGTGTTAGCGTGCCGCGGCGGGCCGCATTGCTAGTGCAATGTAATTGAAATTTCATGATTTTTTCTCAATAAGCATGGCATCACCATAGCTAAAAAACCGATATTGATTGGTAATCGCATGTTGATATGCGCGTTGGACATTTTCCATTCCAGAAAAGGCAGAAACAAGCATGAGTAAGGTCGAACATGGCAGATGAAAATTTGTCAGCAATCGTTCAACAACCTGAAACTGATATCCTGGCGTAATAAAAATATCAGTGCTGCCGTAACCAGCGATTAAATGGCCATTATGAGCCGAGGCAGAAGCTTCCAAAGCACGTAATGATGTAGTGCCGACAGCGAGAATTCTCCCGCCTGTGTTTTTTGCATGTTCAATTGCTTCGACGGTTGCCGAGGGGATATGGAATGTCTCACTATGCATTCTATGTTCAGCAATATGTTCAACACGTACCGGTTGAAAAGTGCCTGCGCCCACATGCAACGTCACATATACGATGATGACTCCCATTTTGCACAAGTTTTGCAGCATATTATCATCAAAATGCAAACCGGCAGTCGGTGCGGCTACTGCGCCAATATTTTTTGCATAAACTGTTTGATAACGTTTTTCGTCATCAGTCGTAGTTGGGCGCGTAATATAGGGTGGCAAGGGGAGTTGACCGTACAGTGAGAGCAACTCTGTAACGGTTTTTTCATGTTGAAAGCATAAGGTATAAAACATACCATCACGCGCCATGATCGTGGCTGTAATTGAATCAGCAATTAACAATTCTGAATTCGGTTTAGGGGCATGGCTGGCGCGAATAAATGCCAATGCATGATGGTCATCTAATATGCGCTCCACCATAACTTCTACCTTGCCACCACTTTTTTTTCTACCGGTTAAACGCGCTTTGATTACCTCTGTGTCATTAAAAACCATTACATCACCGGCCTGTAAATAACTTTGCAAATCGGTAAATTGTGCATCTTGTAATTGATCATTGCGGCCATCAAGGTACAACATGCGACTGCTGGTTCGGTGTTCAGTTGGGAATTGGGCGATCAGTTCAGAAGGAAGATTAAAATCGAAATCCTGTGTTTTCATTTCGTCTATTATCCTAGAAAAACCAATTAAGCGCAGAATTTGTAATTAATGAGATTTTATCAGTACAGGAAAACT
>JAHZIU010000391.1 GCA_022601315.1 Betaproteobacteria bacterium | reverse complement strand
TTAGTAGCACAGCAAGAATACGGTTAATAATAACAATGTCTAGAGGAACTACAGTTGTTGGTGATAAGTAAAAACCCACAAAGGTAAGAATCAACCCCAGCGTACTAACGATGTAGGTGGAATGAGTATCCTTCATCCACAATGTACTAAATACCAGTATTGCGTAAAGCGTACCAGCAGCTACGCCCAGTGGAGAGTACAGGTCAAAAACAAATATGAGGACCAATGCAGAAAGAGGTATCAATAGTGAAGCCTGATAAACATACTCTTTGAGTAAGTATTTAAGGTAGTCGATTTTTGATGAAGTTAAACTATGCATTGGTCAATGTCCTATCAAAAAGGAGTGTTCGGAATTAACTGCTAACTACGTTACTTACATTGCATATATACTCAAATTTAAAGTTTGTGAAAATTATTTTAGCATACCAGTACAAAAGTAGTAAAAGTATTTTTTATGTAATACTTATATTCTATTTTATTTTGTATTCATGTGGTTATGATTTTCGAAAACAAGAAATCTGACATTAGATTACAGCTACATATTCTATTCGGTCTAAATTGGTTGGACTTGAGTGTCAGATGTAAATGTTTAATTCTCAACTTTGATAATTTTGGTGCCGGCTAATCTGTCATGTAAAAACTGATGGTCGCGATCAATTAACGCCCAGAGAAGGCCAATACCAAAAAAAAAGATACCGACGGTAGCCAATAAATAGCGCTTAGCGGCTTTGCTCATGTTGAGTGGTTTTCCATCTGTTGTGACGACACGCATTTTCCAGGTCTGCATGGCTAATGTTTGTCCACCATTTATCCAGAACCAGGTGAAGTAATAGCCCATAATGATCAATAGATAGAATTGATATAATGGCCTGAAATAAACGGCATCTGGGTCGCGAAAAATAAGATGGAATATGAAACTGGCGACAAATATTACCGCGAGTAGCAGCAGAGATTCATACAGTAAGCTCACCGTACGTCGCCAAAATCCTAATGTTGCGTGTGACATGATTTTTCCTAGGCTATGATTTTAATTATAGTTAATAGTTTTGTGGTTGGTTTATTTAAGATGAAATTGTTTATGCATGTATTCATCTCTTTAATAAAGTATTTAGCTTGATTCGGTATCATCTTTGTAATAATGCAAAAGTATTCGTGCTTTACTTTTAGTGGTTGATGTAAAACCAGGAAGAGTTTTTCAGATGTATATTACAATTATCAACCATAAGATCTATATGAGAAGATCGGTTTTTTATTCTTGATATTGATTTTATCAACGCATCTTTATTTTGGAATGCATATTATCAGGTTTGTGATATTTATGAAAAAAGGTAGACCGCTTGAATATGATACTGAGCAGGTGCTTGAAGTCGCAATGCATAATTTTTAGAAAGGGGATATGATTCAACAACCCTTGAGGACTTGCTTGCAGCAACAAACTTCAATTGTTAGAAACCTCGTTTTGGTGCTTTTGTAATGAGTGTGCACAAATTTGGTGGATTAGATATTTATGTGTCTCGAACGGTTTCTGTTACGATGTTGGTATTTGATTAACTTGTTGTTTATTAGTATAAATATATTTATTGGCTGATGTTGAAATGTCGTGTGTTACAGGAAGATTATAAATGCAGTAGTTATTGATAATTATTATCGTTTGCGTTATTATATCTATTTGTGTAGTTCGTTTTAATTCATGTCTTATTCTTTCTGTCACTGGCAAGCGTGTTTCTTGGGGTTTTCTGATATTCTGATAAATTGTGAGTTAAACGGACAGTTTTTATCGTCATACAATAATTCATAATTAAATCCGAGTACCCTCTGATCTTTTCTCCCACCTTGTAATGCAATCACTATCCCGGAAAAATTTAGAGTATTTGCAGCCACGGCGAAAATTCATTTCTTTGCCTGGGTTATTGTTTGTACTCGCTTTACATGGCGCACTGTTTTATGTGCTCATGAGCCAGAAATTAGTTCCGCCACCAGAACAATTGGTCACATTATTCGCAGATATCATTGCACTACCGGCACCGGAAACCGCACCAAAAGCTCAACCAGAACTGCCACCCGTTGAATTGCAGCCGGTTAAGAAGCCTGAACCCAAACCTAAACTGGAACGATTGGTGACACAGGCCCCTGTGTTACCAAAGCAAGAACCGGTTGCGCCACCTGAACCGGAGCCGGTAATAGAGCAGGCGGTTATTTCGGAGCCGGTTGTTGAATCGCCACCAACACAAATGCAAACGGGGCCAGTGACATTATCTTCTGAGTTATCAGTATCTTGCCCTAAATTATCGGCGCCAGCATACCCGGCAATTTCTCGTCGGATGGGTGAGGAAGGCAAGTTGATGCTGCGTGTAGAGTTGGATGAGAATGGACTTATTGATCAAGCGCAAGTCGTTGATAGCAGTGGTTACGACCGGCTAGATAAAGCGGCTCTGGAAGCAGTTAAAAGCTGGCAATGCGTACCTTCAATACGCAATGGGCAACCGGTTCGTGCTGTAGCTTTGCAACCTTTTAATTTTGTACTGCAAGGAAACTAATCTAATGGAACAACAATTTGGCTTTTCTCAATTTCTGGCGCAGATCGATGGCGTTGGTATCAGCGTATTGGTGCTGCTGCTATCTTTGTCTGTATCAAGCTGGTATCTGATTGTGACTAAAAGTATTGCCAATTATATTGCTAAAAAGCGTGCGGATGAATTTCTCAAACACTTTTGGGATGTTGATTCTTTGCAGGATGTCAAAGTGTCATTCAATGATGCAGCGCCCAACAATGCATTTGCAGAGCTTGCAAAACAAGGGATTGATGCCGCTTCAGATTCCAAGATACATGGTTTACATAAACTGGCGGCTGCGGGAGGTACAAGTGAATTCATTACCCGTGCGCTGCGCAATGGCATAGATCAGGAGTCCACCCGGGTTGAGAATGGGCTGACTTTAATTGCTTCCGCTGGTTCGGCTGCACCGTATATCGGTTTGTTTGGTACCGTCTGGGGGATTTATCATGCGTTGATTCAGATTGGCCTCTCAGGTCAGGGAACCTTAGATAAAGTGGCTGGACCTGTTGGTGAAGCGTTAATCATGACTGCATTAGGTTTGGCTGTCGCAATTCCGGCCGTTCTGGCCTATAACGCTTTTACACGTCGTAATCGTATCTGGTTGGCACGACTGGATGCTTTTGCGCATGATTTATTTATCTTAATTACGGTTGGCGATAGCAATGACCCATGTACAGAAACTCAAACACCACATGTCGTAGCTCCTGTAATTTCCAGCGCAATCTCTGAGAGGGGGCTGTAATGGCATTTGGTAGTATGCATAATAGTGGTCGTCAGGCACCAATGTCAGAAATCAATGTTGTGCCTTTAGTGGATGTCATGTTAGTGCTACTAATTATTTTTATCATTACTGCGCCATTGCTGACCCATTCGGTAAAAATTGATTTGCCAAAGGCAGAGAGTGCACCAAATATTACTCAACCTGAACATGTTGAATTGGCCATTCGTACAGATGGGAGTCTTTTTTGGAATGGTGAGCCGGTTGATTTGGAGCAATTGTCACCTCAATTTTCAAAAACTATTGAGCAAGAACCTGATACAGAACTACATATTAAGGCCGACAAGTTGGCTCATTATGAGCATGTCGCAAAAGTCATGAGTATCGCAGCTAAGGCAGGCATGGCAAGAATCGGCTTTATTACTGACCCATCGCAAGAATAAGACAAAATATATAAATGAATGAATCGTCGGTTTCAATATTTCGCAAGAAAAAATTTCTGCTGCCTTTTTTCAGCGCTGCAATCGCGATGTCGGTAGGTGCTCTAATCTTTATTCTTCCGCCACCTTTATCAACGCAGCTTTATGAGACAACAGCAGACCAGTATCAACGTATTGAGCTATCGCCTGTTGTTAGCGTTGAATTGGATGAGAATAGTTCCATAACAGTGACTAACAGCGAACCACCTAGGGTTGAAATAATTCAAGGGAATACCTACTTCAGTGGTAACAGCAGCTCTGCAAAAACCAATCGACTTGAAATTATTACCGGTAACGTGCGTTTTTGGGATATGGGCGCCAACTTTAGTTTGCAGACAATTAATAACAGTAGCAATATTGCAATTAACAGTGGCCAACTGGAAATGATTATTGGTGATCAATCACGTCTTGTACTTGCAGGGCAGCGTATCGATTTTGATAATAATCAAGTGATTGAAGAATCGTCGGTTGTGGGACTGGAAATTGCACCTTGGCGACGTGCATTGACGAATTAATTGCCAAGATTTATTCAGAGGCGCGACAATTTGTCACATTCCAAGATTGTTTTTTCTTCTCTACAATATATAATATGCAACTGGTTTAAAAGAAAATGTTCTACAGGCCTGCTTGCACAAGTGTGTCATAAATCAGCCACAAATTTGTCGTTGAAATGACATAGAAGGTGCTTATCATTCGTAAGTTCCCTAATTTGAATAGGAGATTATGATGATCAACATAGCGCAACGAAAATACCAGAACGATTCTATTAACTTAAATCCGCAACAAGTCCGTCATAAAATTTGGGAAATCGGCCAACTCAGGCGCGCAAAGATGCATGTATCTTGTCTTATTGAAGGTATTGATCAAAACTGCGCGCTAACGTCCGCACAGCGTGAGTTATTGGAAGCAAGCCTAACGCTGCAAACAATAAGCGCCAAAGTTCTTGCGGCTCATTTACGTCGCTCTCCTGCCACGATCCGATCCGAGTTTCAACAGATTCTATCTATTCTAGGGGATACCGGTAGGCGTTCAGCATTACATGCAACCGAAGATGAAGATTTTTTGTATGCACAGGTTAGTGATAAATAATAAAGCCAGAATTCAGGTCGCATTATTTTTATCATTTTATTCCCATGCGAACATTCTGGAAACTAAAGTTCGATTGGCCGCAGAGAAGACTATTGATTCTTAATTCAATATTAGGAGGTGGTTTTGGTGGTTAGTAAAGACAGTGATACAGACACTAAAAAATCGAATGTAAAATCGGCTAAAAAAAAGAGGGCCACGTTAGCTAGCCAAATTATCAATACGGCAAATGAAATTGATCGGCATAGAATGATTGCTACTGCTGCATATTTTCGTGCTGAAAAACGTGGTTTTAAAGGGAATGGTGCTGATGCAGAACAAGATTGGTTGGTGGCAGAGCAGGAAATTGCGAATAGGCTCTAATACTTGGTAATTTGATTGATATTCACTGATACAGCATTCATATGATGTTTCGGGGTAAGGCGTGGCTCGGAGGCGATGGGCATTTCCTGGATGTATCCGTATCAAGTTGACGGTGACGGTATACTAAGTTTCTCTATTTCGTCTCATGCGGTAACTGTACAGGTTCTAATAGTCCAGCATTGGGGTCATTAAATATATCCATTGATAGGTTGTCTTCTCCACGTGCAACAATCATGGTGATAACGCCGTCTCCGGTGACATTAACAGCAGTACGCATCATATCCAGCAGGCGATCTACACCCATTATTAGCGCAATACCTTCAATCGGTAAGCCCACTTGATTGAAAACCATGGCCAGCATAATGAGTCCTACGCCGGGCACACCAGCGGTGCCGATGGAGGCAAGTACTGCCATACCGATGACTGTCAGATAGCCGGTTAATCCCAGGTCAAAACCATAAACATTGGCAATAAAGACGGTTGCTACACCTTGCATAATAGCTGTGCCATCCATATTAATGGTTGCACCAAAGGGTACAACAAAGGATGCTGTCGAGTTATCAACACCCATACGTTTCTCAACGGTTCTGAGTGTAACGGGTATGGTTGCATTAGAACTGGATGTGCTGAATGCAAAAATCTGTGCAGTACGCATTTTTATGAGAAATTTCAAGGGAGCGACGTGCCCAAGAAGCTTTAAAAGCAGCATCAGTGTGCCGGTTGCGTGGATAATTAATACCAGAATGACTACACCAAAATAGCCAATCATCGGTAAAATCAGTTCGAGTCCTTGTAGTGCAAATGTCTTTGCCATTAAGGCAAATACGCCATAGGGCGCAATGGACATGACAACATTCACCACCTGCATCATAACGTCGTTTAACTTTTCTACACCTTCGACAATACTGCGCCCGCGCTCACCAATCATCAGCAAACAAATGGCAAACAATATCGTAAAGAAGATGATTTGCAGCATATTGCCTTCTGCATATGCAGCTACGGGATTACTGGGTACAAGATCAATAAAGACTTGTGTTAATGGCGGTGCTTCAGGTGCAACAAATTCAGTTTGGGTTGTTTGTACTAAATTGAAATCTTTGCCAGGATTGATGGTGACGGCAATAGTAATGGCTAAAGTGATGGCCAGCGCAGTAGTTAGTAGGAACAGAGAGAATGCTTTAATACCCACCCGTCCTAGCTTGTTGATATCGCCAATACCGCAAACACCGCAAATTAATGAGAAAGTAACCAGTGGAACAACCAGCATTTTCAATAAACTAATGAATATTGCGCCCATCACATGAAATAAACCATACACCAAGTAATCCTGGATGAAGTTAACATCTGAGGCGAATGCATTAATCATACTACCCAGCAGTAAACCGGCAATCATCCAGATGATTATCTTGTTGGCCATATTCATGGTTTAATCTTCAACCATATTAATGGGTTTATTCGCCTGGTTGCAGGGTGATGGGTACTTCAATTTTTTCATCATCACGCTGTACGGTGATTTGGATGGTGTCCCCAACCTTACGCTTATCGAGCAATTTGAGTAATTCGTCTACCGAATCGATTGGTTTATCATCGACTGCGACAATAATATCGTTGGGGGTAATACTTCCATTAGGTGAAATAATTGCGCCGACTAACCCTGCTGTTTCTGCTGCAGAATCAGGGTCTACACCTAATATGACGATGCCAGTGACACCCAACATGCTTGCCAGCCGATCATTGAATTTTCCGTCTACCGTAATTCCCAAAGCAGGCCGAATGTATTTTCCACGACTGATGAGCTGTGGAACAACACGATTGATTGTATCGACCGGCACAGCGAAACCAATACCCGCGCTGACACCACTTGGACTATATATCGCTGTATTAATGCCGATCAATCGGCCCGCTGAATCTAATAGTGGGCCACCGGAATTACCCGGGTTGATTGCCGCATCTGTTTGAATTAGGTTATCAATAGTGCGTCCTTCTATACCTGGTAATGATCGATCAAGCGCTGAAACGATACCTGTTGTGAGTGTCCAGTCCAGGCCAAAAGGATTGCCGATCGCAAATACTTTTTGTCCAACTTTGAGATCATGACTGGCACCGATGGGTACCGGTGAGGGTCGCTCATAACCGATACCTATTTTTAATACGGCAATATCATGTGCTGGGCTGGCGCCAACCAGACCCGCTTGGTAATCACGGCCGTCGGCCAGACGAACCGTGGCAGAACTGGTGCCTGTGATGACATGCAGATTGGTAATGATATGCCCATTATCATCCCAGATAAAACCTGAGCCAGTGCCACGGGGAATGGAAGAACTGTCGCGCCGCCAAATATCCGTTGCCCGTTGGCGAGTGGTAATAAATACCACTGAGTCACGAGTATTCTCAAATAGCTCAATGGTACTTTGCTCGTCTTCAGCTAAGCTGCCGCGCGCTTGCACGACGCGTGGTTCGGCTTTTTCTTGTCTTTCTGTTTCTAAGAAATAATCTAGACGAAAAAAATCTGGAGAGCTGCGAAAGAGCAACATTAGAATCATGGCGACCAGTGTAATGATGATTAAACGGGACATGAATCGACCGCTATCGGACATGAGTATTTTCTCCTTCGTCGTTTATATTATTGAGTGTTATGTGTTTGTGCCCATCGCACAAGATCTTGTTCGTCCATTACACCGGTTTGTCGTGCTTTTTCTTTTCCGCCGCTAAACAATGCCAAAGTTGGTATGCTGCGAATATTGTGGCGGGTAGCTAGCCCTGGCTGTTCTTCAGTGTTTACTTTTATCAGGCGTATTTTTGGTTCCAGGATAGCAGTTGCTTTAGCAAAAGCTGGCGCCATCATTTTACATGGCCCGCACCAGGGTGCCCAGAAATCGACTAGCACTGAAATCTCATTGTGAGAAAGATGTCGATTGAAATGACTTTCAGTCAATTCTATGGGTTGTGCAGTGAATAATTTCAAGTGACAGGCGCCGCATTTAGGCGATGCATCCAGTCGTTCTTGCGGGACACGATTAATTGCATGGCAATGTGGGCACACGATATGTAAGGATATTGCAGTTTTCATTTTTATTTCACATTTGTTTGCTAGGAAACCTTGAGATACTGCTTTAGTAAGTAGCGAAAGGCTTTTATATTTTTTCTGTAGTTGCATCGGGTAAATTACAGAATGCCTCATAATTATCTTTGAATTCCAAGCGAGTTCACCTGATTCATTGCACCATAAACTGAAAGATTTTACCTCATTATCCATTTTGTTCAGAATTAGCCGGTGTTTCCTTAAGTCGCAGCCAGCATAAATGATATCATCCCGGCTGTTAGCAGTTTGTAGGAACCCGGAAAATTTTTGAGAACTGGAAATGCATCAATGATTCGAATACTTAAACCGATTGTC
>JAHZIU010000390.1 GCA_022601315.1 Betaproteobacteria bacterium | reverse complement strand
GTCATTTCACCAATCAATTTCTTAACGGAATCTTTATTAAGATCAGCAAAGACGGACAATTTAGTGTTTGGTAAATCTGAGAAAATTATTGCCGGATTAAAATAGTCCAATGAAATATTTAAGGCTTTTATGGGAGATGTTGCGTAGGGTTGAAGTTGGGTATTGATGTCACCTGTTATACCAGTGCCGTTTACATTTAATGAAATATTAAGTCGTTCCAGACTGCCACTAAGCGTTGCCTTTAACTCACCCCAGTGACTGGGGTTATCTAAACCGATTTGCGCTGCAAGATTGAACGGATGATGGCCATCAAGTTCTGCGGATGCATTAACAGTACCAAGCTCTGTATGCATATCAAAACTGATCAGTCGATGATGCTGGCCATTGCTTTGCAGTTGTAATGCCAAATCTTTCGCTGCAAAATCTGGAGTATCTTCATTGTCTGAATAGTAACTTAAGTTGCTAACAGTTAGATTCTGAATGGTAACGGCAATAGGTAATTGTAAATCTTCAGGTAGATCAGAATGTGAATCCGGTTGTTTAGATGAGAATGAGTAGAATGTAATAGAATTTGCCGACACATGGTTAACGAATAATTTTCCAGAGAATAATTGATTTGGTTGCCAATTTAATTCTAAATTGTGGATAACAAGTTGCAGATCATTATTAGTAAAAGTAGCGTTTTTTACGTGTATCGTATTGAATTTGCCCTGCACACCTTCAAAGCTAATGGTGCCTGAACTAATGCGGTTTACGGATGCTGATAGCCATTGTAGGCCCGATGTGCTATTTAAAATCCAATAGCCTGTTGCGGCTATAGCGAAAGAAATCACTAGCAGTATTATGATTGGCCATTGATAGAAACGCTTAACTAATTGTTTGTGCTTGACGCTTGTAGGCATGATTAGAATGCAACAGCTAATGAGAAATGAAATCTGATGGTGCCAGTTTTATCTGCTCTTGCAATGTCTAACGCAAGAGGACCAGCAGGGCTGCGCCAACGTATGCCTGCACCATAACCCAGAAACGCATTTAATTTCTGCCACCGATCTGCTGCGCTGCCGATATCCGCAAAAAATGCTGCGCCCCAATGAGGTTTAAACCAACGTGTATATTCCATTGTCCCTGTAGCTAGCACCCGGCCGCCAACAGTAGCATTCCCTTCTCGTACACCCAAGCTGTTAAAATCGTAGCCACGTACAGAATGGATGCCGCCTGCACGGAAAAGATATTCTTGTGGTATTCCAAAGCGAGACTGCGCCAATGTATATCCTGCTTCACCACGCAGGAAAAAAACATCTTTTTCCCCTACCGGCCACCAGCCTTGGTAACGCCCATAACTGCGTACGAAATCTTGCTCTGAAAGCAATTGTTGACTACCGCCGCCGACTTGTATTTCAGCAACATGTCCTTTGCGAATATGCAAAGGGTCATCAACAATATGATAACGCCATTGCCAGTCAAGTACTAATGCTGTATTGATTTGATTAATCGCGCCAGATGGTCGTTTTTCTTCTCGTTGCCAAGTTAACCCAATTTGTCTTAGTAGTTCTTGCGTTCGATAGTTACGCGTGAGACCAACTCTTTGATTGATTGTTTCCAAACCTTCAATATCGGTTGTTTGTAGATTGGCACCTAAAGAATATTGAATATTATTTTGGTTTGGCAAAGTATCAATACCCGTAAAAACTGTTTGACGCTTTTGTTCAATGCGCAGTGTGCTGTTTAAATACCAAGCCTGTTCAAAGAGATTGTGGTTGCGAAAATTTAACTCACCTCTGGCGCCGTTATTTGAACCATAGCCTGCACCTATAGCAAAATGGCGTGCTTCCATCTCAGTGACCAAGACTTGAACCGGGATTGCTTGATGCTGTGAAATATCTGGCTCAATATCTACGGAAACGGACCTAAAATGTGGGATGTCTTGTAGTGCGGTTTGAAAATCATTTAATTGCTTACGTGTATATGGATCGCCCGCCCGGAACAACATAAAATTTTTAATGGCGGACTCATCATATCGCTCCAATCCGGAAATCATTAATTCACCAAAATAAAAAACCGGGCCGGAATCAATCACGATAGTTAATTCAACCAAGCTCTTGTGTGGATCAACTACTGCCTTACTATCAACAATATATGCCGCAGCGTACTTGTCGCCTTTTATTTTGGATAATATCGTTGCTTTTGCTTGTTCCCAATCGTTAGACCGAAATGGTTCGCCGGTTGACAACGGCCATGAATCACGAATTCTTTTCATATCGGCTTGTTGTCCCGGCTCGTTGTTTATAATATCTCCTTGGAACTCAATGTTTACTTCGCTGACTTTTGTTAAAGGGCCTGGTTCAATGGATAATATGGGGATATCAGTATCGTCGTGCCAATTACCTTGTAAAACAACCACAGGTGTAAAATAGCCTTCTGTTGCCAGTAATTCACTGATCTCTTTTTTTGCGCGTCGTAAGAAAGCGAGTTGTGCTGTAGTGCTTGTTATTGCTTTATCCGGCAGTTTGAAATATTGATTTAAAAACGCAAGAATTGATTCAGGTGCGGTCATGGTGATAATGGCAGTACCATTCTCGGATTCAGTTGATTCTGCAATAACTAATTGGCCATGTATTAAGAATAGAAATAGAAGGAAAATTGAAATCTTGTTGGAAGTATTTTGGGCATGATGCATAGGGTGCAATTTGATCCCAATTAATGTTTCTGAATTGCAGTTAATTTTAAATTACTCATCTAAGTATTAACAATGGCGACACATTCTACTATAAAAATTAATCGTGCTATACAAGCAAGTAATTGTCGGCAATGTCCTCGACTGGCTGCGTTTCTTGATGATGTAAAGACACGCTATCCAGATTATCATGCCCGACCGGTAATGGCTTTTGGTGACGACAATCCCAAGCTGCAAATTATTGGCTTGGCACCAGGTATGCATGGTGCAAATCGTACCGGGAGACCTTTCACCGGTGATTTTGCCGGTGTTTTACTATACCAAACACTGCATAAATTCGGTTTTGCCAGTCACGCTGAATCCATTTCGTCCGAGGATGGTTTAACACTTCTGGGCTGCCGAATTACTAATGCAGTGAAATGTCTGCCCCCTGCAAACAAGCCGACCCCAGAGGAAGTTCGCCGATGTAGTCAATATCTGGAATGTGAGCTTTCGGAATTCATAGAAGGAAACGGTCGTGCAATATTAGCTTTGGGTATATTGGCGCACCAAGCTGTGTTAAGGAGCCAGAAGCTCAAACTTAAAGACTATGTATTTGGCCATGGTGCAGTGCACCAATTGCCAGTTGGAATAAAACTTTATGACAGTTATCATTGTAGTCGTTACAATACGCAAACTAAACGCCTAACAGCAGAAATGTTTGAGCAGGTTTTCGTTAAAATTAAAGCTGATTTTGCATTAAGTAGTTCCTGAGTAAAATGGATGATGAGATAAAAAATCAAATTAAGGCGCTAAATTTGTGCCAACATGATGGAAAGTTTTTGCCATCAAATACTGGCTTATCAATTAATCAGCGATCCTTTCCGGGAATATGCATAAATTTGCATCAATATTGGTTGATAAATATTCCCCAGCTCATCAATATCGTTATTAAAACTAATATATGAGGAAAGTTGCACAATGCCGTACGTCAATATTCGAATTGCAGGCACATTAACACGTGATCAAAAAGCAAGAATCGCTGAAGAGCTAGCTGATACGCTTGAGCGTATTGCTGAAAAACCAAAGTCATTTACTTATATTTCTTTTGATGAGATTCCACATGAGAACTGGGCAATTGGTGGAAATCTACTGGGTAAGAGAGAATAGTTACAGCCTTGATTGTGTTTTGATTTTATGAGTGAGGAGCGTCAAGGAAAGAATAATTTGGTCAAAACTGAATTTAATGCCAAGGAATTTTGTGCTGGCCTGCCACTAAAACCTGGTGTTTACCGTATGCTAAATACGGCAGGCGAAGTAATCTATGTCGGTAAGGCATTGGCACTTAAAAAACGTGTGTCCTCATATTTTCAAAAAGCCAGTCTGGCACCGAGAACACAGTTAATGGTGTCGCATATAGCAGCGATCGAAACAACAGTTACACGCTCTGAAGCAGAAGCTTTACTGCTTGAGAACAACTTAATCAAAACACTCAAGCCGCGCTATAACATCTTATTTAGAGATGATAAATCTTATCCTTATATTATTCTTAGTGGCCATGATTTTCCGCGTCTTGCCTTTCACCGGGGCGTATTAGATAAAACACATGAATATTTTGGACCTTTTCCAAATGCAGGTGTTGTAAGAGAAAGTATTCAGTTGCTACAAAAAATATTTCGTCTGCGAACTTGTGTAGACAGCGTATTTAGTAACCGAACACGACCGTGTTTACTATATCAGATCAAACGATGCAGCGGTCCCTGTGTCAATCAAATCTCTCAGCAGGATTACCATGAGGATGTTACAAATGCTGAATTGTTTTTACAGGGTAAACAAACGCAGGTTGTTGAAACAATTAACAACAAAATGCAACAAGCAGCCGATCAAATGGAGTACGAACAAGCAGCACTTTTTCGTGATCAAATCCAAGCGTTAAGAAAAATTAGAGAAAAGCAGTTTGTAGATAGTGGCAAAGCATTGGATGCTGATGTCATTGCTTGCGCAGCAAGTAATGATGATAGTAGTGGTAAGATTTGTGTCAATCTTGCCATGGTGAGAGGTGGCCGGCATCTTGGTGACAAATGTTTTTTTCCACAAAATGCCGTCGGTTGTACACCTGTTACAGTAGTAGAAGCATTTCTGGCACAGCATTATCTCAATCGAAGCGTGCCGCATTTGATTATTGTTGGCGAGAAAATTCAGCGTGAAATATTACAGGAATTATTAACGCTACAATCCGGGCGTAAGGTCAATATAAATCTGAAACCGGTGGGTGATCGGCGTGTGTGGCTGAAAATGGCGAAAGAAAATGCTAAGCTTGCACTCCAGCAAATGATGAATCAACAAGCCAGCCAAGAAGAACGCTTAATCGCGTTACAATCAACATTAAAAATGGAAAGTTTGAATCGTATCGAGTGTTTCGATATCAGTCATACAATGGGGGAGGCAACGGTTGCTTCCTGTGTGGTTTATGATAATTTATCAATGCGTAATAATGAATACCGGCGATTTAACATTAGCGGGATTACGCCGGGAGATGACTATGCAGCGTTAAACGACGCTCTGACCAGACGATATAAAAAGATTGTTACAGGAGAAGGGCAATTACCGGATCTGATTTTAATAGATGGCGGGAAAGGGCAAGTCAGTGCGGCTAAAGAAGCTTTGCAGGAACTTGGAATAAGTGATGCCAGTTTATTGGGTGTTGCAAAAGGTGAAGGACGCAAGCCTGGTTTAGAACAATTGATTTTCCCCAATTACAAAAAGCCGTTACAATTGCCTAAAGATCATGCTGGTTTACATTTAATTCAACAAATTCGTGATGAAGCGCACCGCTTTGCAATTCAAGGACATCGAAGTCGACGAGGGAAAGCACGCACCAGCTCCACACTGGAAAATATTGCTGGTGTAGGGGCAAAGCGTCGTAAGGGGTTATTAGGCCGCTTTGGTGGATTAAAAGGTGTATTAACGGCGAGTGTTGAAGAGTTACAACAAACCGAAGGAATTAGCCGCCAACTGGCAGAGAAAATTTATAAGGAACTACATTGAGTCATTTTTGTTCATAACTTTTAAAAATTACCGATATATTGTAAAGATGACTATTTTGACGATCAATATTGGCTTAATAGCTGGTCGGTGATTTTCTCCACTGCAGCCTTCATTCAGAAAGTCAAGGCTTTACTCTACCTAGTGAACTTTTTATTTAGCAAATTACATTTATAAGTGTTTTTTAGTACACGGTCTTATGCCATATAATCTTCCCAATTTATTAACTTGGTTGAGAATACTCGCTATACCATTATTTGTCGGTATTTTCTATTTGCCGTCTTCCTGGTTAACGCCAGCTAATCAAAATTTGATAGCCACCATAATATTCGCCGGCGCTGCGATTACTGACTGGCTGGATGGCTATCTCGCGCGAGTTTTGAATCAAACATCAGCTTTTGGCGCATTTTTGGATCCAGTGGCAGACAAGCTCATGGTTGCAGCAGCATTAATTGTACTGGTTTACCTGGGACGACTGGATGCGCCCATAGCCTTAATTATTATTGGCAGGGAAATAACAGTCTCAGCGTTACGTGAGTGGATGGCGCAATTAGGAAGATCCAAAAGTGTAGCGGTCTCTTTTCTCGGTAAAATAAAAACAGTATCACAAATGGTGGCAATCCCATTGTTGCTTTACCATGGTGATGTCGGTGAATATTTTAATGCGCAAGAAATAGGCACTTGGCTGATATATTTGGCCGCTGTGTTGACAATCTGGTCAATGTTTTATTATCTAAAAGCTGCGATCCCACAAGCCCTAAGAGATGAAAAATAAATGATAGGGTGAGAAAAGAAGAACAAAGTGGTGTTTTTTATCATGGTTTCGATAGGGCGGTCTGTTGTATTGTGTTGGAGAACACAGTCAGATAGTTGCAAAAAGTTTTGTTCATATCTATAAGGGGGATTCTGTTCTTCCACTCGTTCTTGGAAGAATTAGAGCTATTACGTTGGAGATATAAGGAACTTATAAGAATTTTGCGATAAAAAAATTTAGGTTTTGAGCTGATCTGTAAATACATCAAGAATAAATGACGAAAAGCATAATGAGTTATTGAGGCCGCAAGAATTATCTTTCTTCTTTCTATAAAAAAAATTTAATCAAGCTGGCTATTTTATAGGTAGTAATTGATTAGCATACTTAGTTTTTAATATCAAATGACAAGATCATTTTCAATTTATTTGGATTTTTTGAGATTTTTTGCTGCGCTTCTCGTCCTTTTTTTTCATTCAAAGACGATCTACGATCCAGATTTGGTTATTTTCTCATTTGGTCATGAAGCTGTTATCCTTTTCTTTATACTGTCTGGGTTTGTTATAGCGTATGTGACTGAGACGAAGGAAAATACACTCAAAGATTATGCCATTGCACGAATGGCGCGCATTTATTCGGTAGCTATTCCCGCGATCATACTTACTGCTGCATTGGATTTTACAGGATTTTCACTGGATCCAACTGTTTACCCTGAGGAATACCAAGCTTGGGATTATGCGCCTATTCGTGTAATAACAAGTTTGTTTTTTGTTAATGAAATTTGGATTTTGGCAATTCAGTTTTTCAGCAATGTTCCTTACTGGAGCTTAAATTATGAAGTTTGGTATTATATCGGCTTTGCTGTACTTGCTTTTGTTAAGGGCAGAAAACGCTGGATTATTTTCGCGGGTATTTGTCTCTTCATCGGACCCAAAATAGTATTACTGATGCCGTTGTGGTGGCTTGGCGTTTATATTTATAAATCTGACTATTTGAGGAACATTTCGGTAAGCTTGGCTACCGCACTCTTGGCGATTTCAGTTTTAGGAATCTATATTTATATTAAGTATAGTATAGGAAAATGGGGCGTTGATTATCTGGAAGAGCTTGTTGGCGCAGAATTACGTAAAGAGCTTGCGTTTAGTCGTCACTTTATTGCGGATTACTATCTCGGCTTGGTTATTGCGTTACACTTTGTTGCTGTTCGCGGGCTCTGCAATCATTTTTTATATATCTTCGATCGGATTGAGCGACCAGTCAGAATAATAGCTGGTTCTACATTTTCCTTGTATTTACTACATCAGCCATTACTAATTTTCTTTCATTCTATATTTAATGCTGAGGATCTAAGTTTAGGGAGATATTGCCTTATCCTTTTTTTTACAATTACTTCGGCATTTCTCATTTCGCTTGTGACAGAACAGAAGAAATTTGTATGGAAAAGATGGATTACCAATGCAGTTGAATTTTCTGAAGTTATAATAACCAAGAAGTTTGGTGTGCATAAGAGATAGCGTTATTGATGATTTAGTTTGGTTGAAATTCTGTGGAATGTCACGAATTTATTATATTTGATTAGTTGATATCTGTGATTCGTTTGTATTGCTTGTAAAAGTGTCAGGTACAAATTTTTTTATTCGATAAGTTTTCTTAAATTCACCTTAATGTAAGAACTGACGATATTGCATATATTCTGTTAACTAATTGTATAGCATAAAGATAATGTTTCCATAAATGCTTATCAAGAGAATAACTGAGCGTGAGACAGAAAAAAACAAATATTGATGCTCTCTTAGCAATAAGATCGCGGCAAGAACTTAGAGACCAAACAACCAATTGGTCTAGAGATCTTTCATTACCTAATGCCCTAGCATTAACCAAGTATTTGCGCACATTAGAAGCATCATCGCATGGTTTTAATCTAGGTATTATACATACTTATACCAGCGATCTTCTGGATCCATGGCTTGATCTCCATGCCGTGACTCAAGGTTTAAAACTCCATACTTATCATGCGCCATATGGCATGAATATTATGGAATCACAGGATGGTTCTGGATTAGTTTTACATAAACCTGATTTGACATTATTCCTATTAACTCATGAAGATCTTCACCCAGATCTGAAGAAGCCCATATCCGAATACACCCGTGATCGGTTGCAAGGTATACGCGAAGAAGCAACTTCGAATTTAATTAAAATTCTAAATAAGTTTCGCTCGAATGTTTCTGGCCAGCTGGCGTTAACCATACTTCCCCGTACGCAGACTGCTGCACTTGGGCTTTACGATGCACAAGCGGATTGTTCCGAATATGCTTGGTGGTCATCGCTTAAAAAAGATATTGCAGCCAGTTTGCAAAATTCTATTGAGTCCAGCATGTTTATAGATTTGGACCAGATGCTTGCTGAACTGGGTAGAAGTCAGTTTTTTGATTTACGCTATTGGTATACTTCACGCTTTCCATTTGCACCACAAGCTGCAAATGAATTGGCGCGGCGAATAATAAGCCTGGCGACAGTTATTAAATACCCAAAAGCCAAAGTTATTGTTCTGGATGCGGATAATACATTATGGGGCGGTATTGTTGGAGAAGATGGCATAAATGGTATTGCTCTGGGACCAGAGTATCCTGGAAATACTTATGTTGATTTCCAGCGCCGTTTGTTGGATTACCAAAAGAGGGGCTTCATACTTGCTATTTGCAGTAAAAATAATCCAGAAGATGTTCAGGAAGTTTTAACCCAACATCCACACCAGATATTGCGTGAACATCACTTTGCAGCGCGTCGCGTCAATTGGCTATCAAAACATGAGAACCTAATCTCTCTAGCTGAGGAACTAAATTTAGGTCTTGATTCTTTCATTTTTGTTGACGACAGCGATCATGAATGTGCCATTGTGCGTAGTCGATTGCCTCAGGTACAGGTCATTCAAACACCAAATAAGCCGATTGAAATACCGGCATGTTTGGAGCATGTTGCGCGACTGGAGATTCTTTCTTTGACTGAAGAAGATTTACAAAAGACGCAACTATATGCGCAGGAACATCAACGAAAAAACCTTCAGAAAGAACTTGGTGAAAGCGGAAACGACATCCATGATTATTTGGTGTCACTCCAAATGAAAATGACCATCAAACTCAATTCGAAAGAGAATATCGATCGATTAACACAACTGACTCAAAAAACGAATCAATTTAATTTGACCACTCGTCGCTACGATCAACAACAAATGCTTCAATTCATAGCGTCAGATGATTGGACAGTTGCTTCTTTTTCGCTTGCTGATATCTTTGGTAATAGCGGTATTGTCGGTTTAATGCTGTCCCGGCGCATTGATTCTTCGCTAGTGGAAATAGATAGTTTTCTTATGTCATGTCGTGTGATTGGCCGACAAGCCGAAACAGCATTCTTAAAATCAATATTGGCGTACTTGGCATCAAACAATGTGACTAATGTGGTTGCTGATTATCTACCAACAAAAAAGAATCAATTAGTTTCAAACTTTTATAAAGATCACGGCTTCATCTTGGAAAAAAATGGTCGCTATAGAATAGATTTACACGGGCGACAGTTTGATAAAGCCTCTTTTCCACCAATTGAAATTATCCATGAAACTGAGAAATGACCTGTTTGTGTTTCTCAATAAATTATAAGAGACTTTGTAACCATGAGCATATTGGACCAAGTAATACAAACAGTTGCTGAAACGCTAAATGTGCCACCTACT
>JAHZIU010000389.1 GCA_022601315.1 Betaproteobacteria bacterium | reverse complement strand
GTGCTTTCTAGTGGGAATATTTGATGAGATCTTTGCGAAATAAAGCTTCTGAGTATTTTGAGACATGTCTTAGTATTCGGGAACTCGCTTAAAGTTCGGATGTATGACTGCAATCTATTTTTTCTTAAAATCATTGACTGAATGCTTGGCAAGACATGAGCGTCCTTGTATGTCCCCAGAATTCCCAGATTATGATGAATGGATGAGCCCGCATCGACAATATAATTCGATGCGGGCGAAATATTGCGTTCGGTTAGTACGATCAACAAAAAGTTTTTCACTTACTTAACTAACAATATATCCCTTAATTTTATTTCCCGGCGTCGCAGACCAACCAACGGTCAATTGCGCGTTATACAGCCCTTCATCGGTCTCCAACATATTTCGCAAAACAGGCTTCTTTGCTTCTAAAATATACAAAGGTTTCAGGTTTGGTAATTTTTCATCATTATTTTTATATATACTGCCCAGATATCCTTCCTTTACCCACTTTTTTTCATCAACTTTGTTATACGCCTGCGGGGTGAGTACTAACTGTACCGAGTCGCTATCCGATTTACTGCGTATTTTGAAAACCCCTATTTCTCCTGGTACATTTCTTATCAGACTAAAAGGAGCTTCCTCGCCTTTCCATCCTTCTTTTTGCTTTTTCTCATATTCTTTTATATCAACGGTAAAATCATACATATCTCCGCCGTCACCTCTTTTGTACAACTGGTAAAGAGGAATTTCGATCAGGTCGTAACTGTTAGCCAACCGAAAACCAAATGCGACGCGCCCCATTGAAAAACCTAATCCACCTTTTACCAATTTGAAACCATCGACACCGGCACCAACAATACTGCTGAGTATGTGCCCATCAATTTTAACGTCAAATCGATGCGATCCATGGGCTCCTATTCGGGATGTTTTGGTTCCATCCTGAAAAGTAAACCCAAGCCCCAATACAACAGGGTTATCTTTTTTGTCAGAATATCCCCAGGCGGCAACAATTGGATTGCTATCATCGACATCGATAACACCACCCAAATAGGGTGTGGTCCTCATTCTTCCAACACCGTCGTCAAATCGAGTATCGTGGTAATGATCCGAATCTTTTAAATTAGCCTCAGCATAAGTACCCGATCCCGTTTTACCCGCCTTTTTCATCCCATAGGTTACCTGTACACCCTGGATTCGGTCGACTGTATCTTTACGTCCTATCACAGTAATCCGGCTAATCTTTCCATACTTAGCTTGCAAGTCATACTCTTTGAAAAAACTATCCTGCATTAGAACACCACCATTACCATGAGTGTCGCCAAAAACTTCTCGAGTTAATTTAGGAACTACATCTGGATTTTTTAAATCTTCTTTTGAATAGGTCGAAGAGTCAAGATAAGGCCAATAAGCTTGAAGATCTGTGACACTAATGGTGTAATTTCTCTGATACGTATTTCTATCTTCCCAGGCGCTCAATTGATCTAGCCCTTTCTTGTACCATTTCTTGGCATAATTAGAATAATCGCCAATGTATTTTCTTAATTCTTTCTGATTTGCGAGATAGAGTTTCTCACTCAAGCCCAGGGTCGTTTTCTGATCAATACCTTCGCGTAAAAAAAACAAATGCAATTGAGCTGCCTGTGCAAAGGCTGGGAGTAATACCACTTCTTCGTTCTCTGATCTTAAATTTGCTACCTGTCCACTAATATAGATTAACGTAGATTCATACTTTTCTTTTGGCGCATCTTTATAGTCTTCCAACGTTTGGTAAATTCCAGCCAAAATGCTGCCACCTCTACTTTTGATCTCCGAGTTAATCGCTTTGGATAATTTTTTTTCAATCGCCGCATAAACCTGATCTTGAATACTACTCCAGGTATCTTGAATTTTTCCTTTTTCAGGAAATAAAACGCGCAACACACCACTGAGCGCCCAACCAACGACCGGAATACCCTCGTAGATTGCGCCTAAGGCTAGCTCGCGTGACTCGTTATAAAATGTGTATTGGTTTGCTTCAATAATGGGCGTTTCCGTTTCTTGCGTAGCCATAAAATCACCTTATCCTTATCCGCTAAACATTCGCTATTTCATTCCAGTAATAGCGAGCCAAAGTCGGAAAAAACCAGTTAAAATCACGAATAACCCCAACAAGCTTTTGAATAGTTTGATTATGCATGGAATGATAAACTATATTTTTCATGCAGATTCAATGTACCGAAAGCAAAATCGTTAGTCAAACGCTGTGATGATCGCTCGAAAAATAACTACATTCCAGTTCAATCAGTACGAAAAACCAGATATTTGGCTGCATTTTGGTGCTTCACACGAAAGACGCGCAAGGGATGTGGTTAGCTCAATTATGAAGCACGCTAAAAATTTACTGATAGGATCAGATAGGCTCGATGAGTTCAAAACCTTTTTCAAGTGAATATGGCGGTGCGGTGTGCCGAGATGATCAAGAATTTTAGTAATTATTCTTGCTTCCAGAATTCTGTACATTCAATAGTGATAATGCGCGCCAATGCCAAGATATTCGACCTTATTGATATAAAACTGACCGGTTGGGGAATTGCCATTGAAATACTCTAACAAGAATTGAAGTCTGCGACCAAATGTGTGAAAGTTTTCAAACTGGATGCCTGCTCTGGCGGATACGTCCGCACTCCAATTCGTTTGTTCATGATTTTTTAGGTCAACGGCCAGGATTGGTCTAACGGGTGCAAAAGGGATACGTTTAGGGCTTCTAAATTCGATACCGTATTGTACTGACCAGGGTTTAAGTGACGATGGTTCTTTGTGGAAAATACCGCCACCGCCACCATAAACACGTACGCCATATGGCAATTCATATGAAAGTCTTAGATCGATCCCTTCATAGCTCAGATTTATACGCTCCAAGTCGGTTCTGGTTCGTAGTAAGAATTCATCGCCAAGATGCGAACTTTGGTGATAAATACGGGCAAAAGTGGAAAAATTACCTGCTCGTGTACTGGCGTATACCGATGCAATGAAATCACTGTTGATTAAATCGGCGGATTCTGCGCCGAGATTAAAGTCACTAAAAACAGTAGCCTGAATGCCGGTTTCCCATTGAATAGCGGTTTGCCCAAAATTAGCACGATAAAATGGGATGGTTTCACCAAAACTGACCGACCCGTTATGATTGCCATCAACATTGCGCCCTACATAATTGCGATATGCCGCTGAGAAATGTGCCCAGCGTGGATCAGCTAGTAATGGTTTGAACAGATGACCTGTTGGGAGTAAACCTGTTGGGTAAAGTGCTGATTCATTTGTGGATATGCTTGCAGGTATGCTTAGGTCATCTGATGCCGAAGTTGTGGCTGAAGAAACAGCAGTTGGTTGATCAGCAGTTTCCAGCAATTCCACTGCGGTGACGCCAGGCACTTCTGACAATAGCTGTAGCACGCTGATGTGATCTTCAATGTCTAGATCGTTTGCCGGTACCGAAATGACGCCGTTGGTTACAACCAACGATGGAATTTCGATGTTGAAATGACTTTTGAGTACACCAGCAGCATAGCCTGCAATATAAGAATCATCGGGTATGACAGCTTTTGCAATAGAGGAAAAGCAAAATAAAATGATTGCTGCGTAAATTAGGCGTTGCGTAGAATACCGTATTTTTCTATGCATCATTAAATAGCCAGGTTGATATGCAGACGTTAGCTTATCATGTAAGTCGGGCGCGTTAGATGGCTTTATGCGCTTGCCTCAGTATTAACAAGGGCTTAATCATTAAGTAAGTCACTGTTAAAGCGATCAACTGAGGATTTTAGGATATTGAGTCGGACTTTTTGGAAATTAATTCATTATCGGGATTACAAGAAATTGAATGCTCTAGCGAAAAAAACAAATCGTTTGATGATAATTCAAATCGATTCCGAACGCAGGGTAAAGGATAATAAATGTCTGCTGATTTGATTATTAATGATCAATTGATCAAACCGGGTTCTAGTGTAACGATTGATTTGCCATTGCCGCGACTTTATACACACGCGTTGATGACGATGCCCATTCATGTCATACGCGGTAAAAAACCAGGTCCGAGACTATTTGTCAGTGCCGCAATTCATGGTGATGAGTTGAATGGTGTCGAGATAATTCGACGGTTATTAAAGCAACCGGCCTTAAACAAATTGCGCGGTGATCTTATTGCGATACCGATGGTGAATGTTTATGGCATCATTCATCATTCAAGATATTTGCCTGATCGGCGTGATTTGAATCGTTCTTTTCCCGGGTCAAAGAAAGGTTCTCTGGCGGCCAGATTGGCAGACTTATTTATGACAGAAATAGTGATGAAATGTACTCATGGTATTGATTTGCATACCGGGGCGAATCATCGTAGTAATTTGCCGCAAATACGCGCTAATTTGGATGATGCCGAGACCTTATCGCTGGCGAAATCTTTTAATGTGCCGGTGTTGCTCAATGCAAATTTACGTGATGGTTCTTTACGTGAATCTGCAGCTGAGTTAGGTATTCCCATGCTACTGTATGAAGCGGGCGAGGCGTTAAGATTTGATGAACATTCTATTCGCGCAGGGCTTCAAGGCGCTTTAGGCGTCATGCGGCATTTGGGTATGCTGGCTCGCAGGAAAACGCGTAAATCCAGTTCGACTGAACCGTTTGTTGCGCGTTCCAGTCAATGGGTCAGGGCGCCGAGCAGTGGTATTTTTAGAGTGACAAAATCTTTGGGAGGAAAAGTTAAACGTGATGAGGTACTGGGCGTTATTAACGATCCTGTCGCTACTTTAGAAGTTCCGGTTATTTCTCCCTGTAACGGTCTGATTATCGGTCGTTCTGAATTGCCGTTGGTTCATGAAGGCGAGGCAATCTATCATATTGCACAGTTTGAAGATAATCGAGAAGTGGCGGAGCATATTGAAATGTTTCAGGGCGATATTTCACCGGAATCAGCAATTGATGGCGAAACTCAAATTTATTAATGAAGTTTTCATGTGATTCTATCCTGTCTTAGGATTCAGGTGAACTGTTTAACTTTCTATAAGTCCCTTTATACTCTTCTCAAGAATACCTGGCGCAAAAGATCCGTCCGCTAAACACACCTTCACGAATTGAAATAGAGACTAAAATCAGAAGAAATCTGTATGACTATCATGATGTTTACTTACTTAACCTGGAAGGGCCATGAGCGCTGATCAAATAGCGATATTTCTGCTGCTGTTTTGCGTCATGGGGCTATTTATTTGGGGGCGCTGGCGATATGATCTGGTTGCCTTTGCAGCGCTGATTGCTTCGGTTTTATTAGATTTGGTGCCCGCGTCAAATGCTTTTGCCGGCTTTTCCAGTTCAGCCGTGATTACAGTGGCCGCTGTGCTGATTATAAGTAGAGGTCTTAGTGCTTCCGGCGCGATTGACCGTATCACTCATATTGTCGTGCCACAAGTTAAGAGTTTGGCACTGCAAATCTCAAGCCTGTCTGGCTTTGCAGCAGTACTGTCTGCAATTATGAACAATGTGGGGGCATTGGCACTGTTGATGCCAGCAACGATTGATGCGGCTAAAAAAGTAGGGCGTTCCCCCTCGCTTTTGTTAATGCCTTTATCCTTTGGTTCTATTTTGGGTGGGTTAATCACACTGATTGGCACGCCGCCCAATATCATCATTGCCAGCTATCGAGAACAAGCACTGGGTGCACCCTATCAAATGTTTGACTTTGCACCAGTTGGGCTGGCGGTTGCGGCCGTAGGTGTGTTGTTTCTGGCTTTAATTGGTTGGAAACTGATTCCAAAGGAACGTCAGGCAGCATCGCCAATTGACGAATTGCTCGAAATCGATGCTTATGTAGCAGAAGTGGTCGTGCCCAAGACATCAAACGCAATTGGGAAAAATATTATTGAGATTGAAGATGTTGCTGATGAATGCGAGTTACGTATAGCGGGTCTGATTCGTAACAATCAACGTATTTTGGGGCCGGTGAGACACATATTGATCGAAGCAAAAGATATCCTGATTCTGGAAGCAGGCCCCAAAGAATTGGACAAGTTTGTTGAAAAATTAGGGCTCATGATTAAAGGCGGTACTGAAAAATCCCGGGCACTATTCAGTTCAGATGAGGTGTTGCTGGTCGAGACGGTCGTTTCCTCTGATAGCCGCCTGATTGGGCGGGTCATCGGTGATTTGCGATTGAAATCCCGTTATGGACTAAATCTTCTGGGGCTATCACGCCAAGGCAAGACCATTCGTGCTCGATTGCATAAAATTGTTTTCCGCTCAGGCGATGTGCTGCTATTGCAAGCTGATGAAGATGCTGTTTCCACCAATCTGCCACACCTT
>JAHZIU010000388.1 GCA_022601315.1 Betaproteobacteria bacterium | reverse complement strand
CAATGACAGCATTCTGCCCCACTATCCCTGACGCATCAATTCCTCTCACCCGTAACCAGAAATCACCGACAGGCACATCACCATCACTAAAAGGCAAATGAGCCGTAGTTAATTCAACCCATAAATTTTCAAAATCTTGATCAATAGCAATCTGAGCGCGATATGATTGTGCTTTTTCCAATGGTTTTAATTTGACAACCAATGGCAAACTTTCATAGTAAGTTGATGTTTCTGATAAGTCAGGTGGTGGAAGCAGTGTCACTGGCTTTGAGGGTGGCGCACCCAGCGTTGTCACAGCACCAAATCCAGCAGGCACCTTGATCCGTCTATTTTCACCACTGACCTGCACAGTACCAGTCAACACCTCACTACTCGTACGCTCACCTTCATTGATATTGCCAACACGAAAATCTGTACCTCGTACAGAACTAATCGCTGACGGTGTTTGAATTCTAAAACGTGTACCAGTATCCGACTCAGGTGAAACAGAATTTTCAGTACGACCATCCTGTAGGTCGATCAATGTATCAACTAATCCATAATCACCGAAAATCTCCATGTTTTCCAGGCGTACATGGCTATTGTCCTGAACACGCAAGCGTGATTTATCTACAAACTCAACCGTCACAAATGAATCATTCTCGCTTTGAATTTGATCCCCAACAAAAAGTTGCATGCCAAGTTCGGCCGGCAAACGCTCAGAGGCGTCCTTACGCTGTATAGTCACAGCGCCGTGTACACCGACAATACGTGCTTGCGCTTCAAAATGATATCGTGTCCAAGAGACCGGAATGCGGATCTTAGTACCGGGATGAATGACATTGGGATTCTGAATCTTGTTGAGCTGCTGTAGTTGTTTGACATATCTCATGCTTGTGAGATGCTGCTCTGTCAATTTCCATAGATTATCACCAGCACGAACTGTATAAGTCCATTCCTCAGCCGACACACGGGATGATAATATCAACAAGCTGACAAACAATACAAACCAGCAAGTCGATTTAAGCGATTTCTTCAAATAATGCAAACCCATTTTCACCTCTGCCATTTTTATCAATCAAGCGACATATGTCTGAATGCAAACTCCGTTACATTGCCCCTATAGCGTTCCGTTAACGGGCAAGCAATAAAACCTGATCAAGCGATAATTTACACAACGGGAATCACATGGCTAGTGCTTAATTACATTAAATAATGATAAAACAGCTGGTTAGTTCTTAAGGAAAAACATCTTGTTTCTGTAATTAGGCACTGGCCGAACAAAAGAGATCGAATCATTTTTCGTAACAAATCTAACTATTATCTAATGGGCTTCTTACAAAAATTATAAAGTATCGGTAATAAATGGCATGAACCTCAGCAGAATGCATATCTTCATAAGGTATCAAAAAAGATTCAAGAACATTGTGAGAAAACTCACGAACAAAATGAGATTCTGCCAAATCTAAGGTACTACTATAAACTTAAGGCTTACGCTAAAGGTGCTACTCTAAATTGGAATACTATAAAGTCTAAAGGCCTGCTCGGTTACTCTAACTCTTCAAAATCATAATTAAGCTTGCGGCAGTAAATTTGGTTGATATAAAAGAAAACAATCATTTTTAAAAAATGCTATAGATAAATAATTACTGTCATTATTGCAAGTGTCGTCTTAAATACCTAGAGAGGCTACAATATTTTTAAGCCCTCTATTTAGTTTATGAACTCAGCTTCATTTTACGCTTTATCATATTGTATACACAAGCACAACAAATGATATTTCAACAATATACGAACACAAGTTCACGTTTCCGTCAGACACAATACTCAGTTTAGATGAATGTATAATCAAGTGGCTGAATTATTGTTAATGAATAATAATTGTATCTGTATAGTGGTAAAGCCCAGGCATCAATATTGACGATGTACTAGCTGAATATTGCACCAGTATGTTAGATTTTGGCCTGTAATCGTTATTTCTGCTGGTTTTTAGCAAATTTTTAGAAAATACAGTTTGCACTTACGACTCACTTGCTGGTTTTTAACTTGCCCTGTATTGAATAGAACGCACATGCTCTCTACGCCGCAGAATAACTGCGTCTCCGGTCGCAAGCACGCTCAATTCAATACAAGGCAGCGTTTAAATTCCACCAACTGGTGCAATATTAAGGCTAGTAAACCGAATATCGGTTTGCTATACCCCACCAAAAAATAACACAGGAAAACTGGAATGACTGAAAAAACACTTTACGAACGTTTAGGTGGTTACGATGGTATTACCGGGTTTGTCAATGATTTATTGCCCCGATTGCAATCAGATTCTCAAATAGGTCGTTTCTGGCAAAATCGAGGAGATGATGGCATCAAAAGAGAAAAACAATTGTTAATCGATTATTTATGCTCAAATTCTGGTGGCCCCGTCTACTATACTGGCAGAGACATGAAGCTATCTCATGTAGGAATGAAAATAAATGAAAGTGATTGGTCCGTGTTTTTAGGGCATGCGGGGAATACAATGGCTGCATTAAGTGTTCCTCAGCAAGAGCGTGATGATATCACTGCATTTGTACTCAGTTTAAAAGATGACATCGTTGAAACGTGATTCAACTACTGCCTACAAAACGAGTTGAGGTTGATAGATAAAATGATCTTTAATTGATATCATCAACTATACAGTTAGTTTGGACTTGGGGTTCTCCCCTTGTCAGGGCGTAATATTTTCGGCGGTCATTGCGTAACGGTACTAAAAAATTACAGGCTCTGCCAAGGCCGTTAACTTTCCTAAAATAATTGCACTTAGGAACAATAGAAACACTAAATTTTGAAGATTGCTCTTGGGCTTGTGGATATTCTGCATTTTATTAATCCCTTTAAATTTTCCCGATAGGATATGAACGATATCAACTCGTTCTCTGTCCGTGGTTGAACATGTTTTTCTAGTTTCATTTCTTTTCTTGACAACAGCTTATCCATCATGCTTTTGAAAAGATATTGGACCTTAGTGCAGTATTTTAGCGTGTAAAATCCTAAACAAAACCGGAGCAACAGTATTTATGCCAGTTAAGGTACGCGAAAACTAAAAAAAGGCAGAAAGGCCAAGTCATCATGGAAATGGGTCAAATCTGTTTATTAATTATATCTGCCGCTTTTTGATAAGGTATAGAACAAAATCTATCGTATTATTTGCCATTAGTTAACAGATTTGACCCTTTCTTTTTAGACCCTTTCTTTTTAGCATACACGGCAGAAAGCAAGAATTCGTTCGGTACTACAGATAATCCACTCCTTTGATTTCGATTTTGTATTAATGTAAGCTCGTTATATGAGACTTTACATGATTAAAGGTGCAGATGATGTCAATTGAATCATTAATTGGCTAGCGATATTTGTTGCTGACATATTGTTATTAGTCCTGCACTAGAATGTTAGATTTGCCACTTTTTTTCGGTCACGTTTTCTTTCTCATCTTCAAGTTCCTATTTATATTTGAACAAAACCACCCGAGATGTAACATGCATCTATTAATAGAAAAGTTTATCAGACTTATTCCGGCTTATTTCAATACTCTTCTTCCTCTGCTAACAGGCCCGAAACACTATATTTTCAAGCACCTTTCAAACAATGAAACGGAAATACATAAAGCCCAAGCCTTTCTAGCTATTTCTTTTTTAATTAGCTGGACTTTGAAGATCCCTTTGGCTCGCGGCGATCCATTCCATGAATTAGGATCTGATGCTATCTTCGTTCTTATTTTCGTAATGGCGTATGGAAGCGCCTTATACCTTGCTTGGAGCATCGTAGGAGGCAGGGCCGAAATTAAGAAATTTTGGACAATCCACTTCTATTACTCCGGCGTTCTGAAACTTCTTATGACATGCACTTACCTGGCTACAATGGGAACGATAAGAGCAGCTGATCCAGTTATATACAAAGAAATATACGATGCTTCATATGATGGGCAAATAGCGACATACCTTATTAATAACATCGAGCGGTTATTCTCTAATCTAGGGTATCAACTTTCACTTTGGGTACAATTTATAGGATACGGTTCAATGTTAATATGGATTATCATTGGGTGGGGCGCTTATCGAGAATTAAATCAACTTTCGAGAGTTCGATCGACTATGGCAGGTTTTCTGTTCTTCGTTTTTTGCATTCCTGTAGCAACATTAACGTTTTTTATTGCAAATGCCCTTGTAAAATAATGAACACATCGAATGCATGAAATGGCGACAT
>JAHZIU010000387.1 GCA_022601315.1 Betaproteobacteria bacterium | reverse complement strand
TCCTATTGGCACCTTACGTCTTTTCAAACATGCAAAATATTTCCAATTTATAGTTCTGCTTTAATTAATTGCCGTTCACAATTGTTAATTTTTTTTTCATGCTGGCAATACTTGGCGCGACTTTGGACACGGAGCCTGCGCCCATCACCAATACCACATCGCCATCCTGCGCCACATTAAGTACAGCCTCTGTTAGCTCTTCCACGGTCTCAGTATAAATTGGCTCTACTTTCCCCTGCACCCTCACTGCACGCACCAATGACTTACTGTCTGCTGCAACAAGAGAATCTTCGCCTGCCGGATAAACCGAGGTCAGCACCAAAGTATCCACTTTGCTTAAAACTTTAACAAAATCCTCAAACAAATCACGTGTACGTGTGTAACGATGAGGCTGAAATGCCAATACCAAACGTCGGTTTGGAAACGCACCACGCACAGCCTGAATGGTTGCATCCAACTCAACCGGATGATGACCATAATCATCAATTAAAGTAATACACTGTTGCGTCGACAACTGGATTTCGCCATATTGCTGGAAACGTCTTTCTACACCGCTGAATTCTGATAATGCTTTAATAATTGCAGTATCAGGCACGCCAATCTCATTCGCCACTGTAATTGCTGCAAGTGCATTCTGTATATTATGTAAACCGGGTAAATTAAGTGTGATATCCAAATGGCGTGCCGAACCATTCACACCCACCACCGCCGTAAACTTCATCTGACCAAGGTCATGTTGAATATCAATAGCACGTACCTGCGCTTCTTCAGACAAGCCGTAGGTGGTAATTGGTTTTGAAATTGTTGGCATCAGTTCACGTACATTTGCATCATCTACACAAAGTATCGCCATGCCGTAAAATGGCAAATGTTGAACAAACTCAGCAAATGTTTTCTTTAAACGATTAAAATCATGGCCATAGGTTTCCATATGATCTTCATCAATATTGGTTACTACTGTGAGCACTGGCTGCAAATACAAAAATGATGCGTCCGATTCATCCGCTTCGACGACTATAAATTCCCCGCCACCTAATTTTGCATGACAACCTGCTGCTGCCAACCTGCCGCCAATAACAAATGTCGGGTCCATCTCTGCTGCCGCCAGAATACTGGCAACCAGACTGGTTGTCGTTGTTTTACCATGCGTACCCGCTATCGCGATACCTCTGCGTAATCTGAGTAATTCAGCCAACATTAAGGCACGGGGCACCACTGGTATATTTTTACTGCGTGCCGCTAAAACTTCCGGGTTCTCCGGGCTTACTGCTGTGGAAGTCACCACAACATCTGCCCCAGCAATCTGATCATCTTGATGGCCGATATATACGGTAATACCAAGCGCTCTTAAACGTTGCGTCGCCACATTCTCGGACAAATCAGAACCACTAATCTGATAATCAAGATTAAGCAAAACTTCAGCAATACCGCTCATTCCTGATCCACCGATACCAACAAAATGTATATGTTTGACTTTATGCTTCATTTTTAAGCCTCACTGATTTGAATACATGCATTAGCCACAGACACTGTTGCATCCGGTTTTGCCAGCGCACGCGCTGCAACGGCCATTCCTAATAATTTCTCACGTGTCATACTCAACAATAACTCCATTAATTTTTGTGGATTTAATTCATTTTGTGGCAATAACACCGCTGCGTTAGCGTCACTTAAAAATTTCGCATTACTGGTTTGATGATCATCAACCGCATAAGGATATGGCACCAATATACTGGGCACCCCTGCCGCTGCCAGTTCTGCAATTGTTAAAGCGCCTGCACGGCAAAGCACTAGATCACATGTTGCATACTGCATTGCCATATCATCAATAAATGCTATTTGCTCACCAGCAATCCCCAGCACAGCATAACGTTGTTTTAATTCTGCCAAATGCTTTTCTCCGGCCTGATGAATGACATAGGGCCGCTCATTTTCAGGTATCTGCTGCAAGGCCTCCGGTACTGTTGTATTTAAAATTTGCGCACCCAAACTACCACCCACAATTAGCAACCTCAACGGTTTATCACGCCCTAAAAATCTCTTCTCTGGCACTTCGATTTGCGCAATCTCTTTACGCACCGGATTACCCGAAAACATTATTTTGTTGTGATCATCTCGCATCGCTGCGGGAAAACCCAGAAAAACTTTATCTGCAACTTTTGCCAACACCTTGTTGGTTAATCCCGGTATTGAATTCTGTTCATGGATAACTAGCGGTTTGTTCAATAATGAAGCCATCATGCCGCCCGGAAATGCCGGATACCCACCCATTCCAAGAACCACATCAGGCTTTACCCGCCTTATTATTTGTATACTTTGCAAAAAAGCACGCGACAGTCGAAGCGGCAGCGTAAACCATGTCATGGCATTCTTTCCGCGCAATCCTGAGAAATTAATCAGCTCCATATCATAGCCACGTTTTGCCACAAGCTTTTCTTCCATACCCGCTTGAGTACCCAACCACACCACGCGCCAATCCATTTCTCTCAGATAATCTGCAACAGCCAGTCCTGGAAACACATGCCCACCTGTTCCGCCCGCCATTAATAAAATTGTACGCGCCATTAAACAGCCCCCACTTTTGTTCCGATTGTGGCCTGGCGCTTCATACTGGAATA
>JAHZIU010000070.1 GCA_022601315.1 Betaproteobacteria bacterium | reverse complement strand
ATTATCAAGTCGGCACAGGTGCAGATATGTTCATCCTGCAAATCAATCAATATTCAAAAACTTTGTCACAACGACTGGAAGAAAATCAAAAAACATTTGCGACCATCATTACCGCATACAATCCATTCAGTCAGCCGCAAAACAATGAACAAAACCTGACCGACAATCAAAAGCTTTTGCATGCACTAAAGCAATATTCAAACCCACTCATCGAGAGTATTAATATTGACCCATCAGGCATCTGGCCTGTTGAGGAAAGCTTTTGCGTACTTGGATTAAATCTCGAGAACTCTAAATTCCTCGGCAGAAAATTTAACCAAAATGCTATAGTATGGGCCAATAGCAACGCAATACCTCGATTGATCTTACTACGCTAGCTAACACGATTTTCTTCATTGGTTACTTCTTAAGCCCCACTATGAAATCTTCATCTCCACTTGATAACGTTCGCATCATCTTAAGTCATACAAGCCATCCCGGTAACATTGGCGCGACTGCGCGGGCAATGAAAACAATGGGGCTCACGTCATTACATCTGGTGAACCCTAAATCTTTTCCAGATAAAGCGGCAGATATTCGTGCAGTTGGGGCCCGGGAGATCTTAGACCAGGCGCAAGTTCATGCAAACATAGACGAGGCTTTGAATAATACAATAATCGCAGCTGCTGTTACGGCACGATCACGAGGGCTCGCACATGAAGTTTATGACGCACGCCAGGGCGCACAAGAATTACTCAACCATGCCCAGCAATACCCTGTCGCATTGGTTTTTGGCGCAGAAACATCCGGACTGACGACTGCGGAAGTAAGTAAATGCCAAATGACGATCAATATCCCAACCAATCCCGATTATTCTTCGTTGAATCTTGCCAGCGCGGTACAGCTCATCGCCTACGAGTTATACATGACCATCCCAAAAACTAAGACTAAGCAACAGGAATTTACAATTAGAACGCCAGCCAAATATGATGATATTGAATTTTTTTACAAACACCTGGAACAGGTTATGATTAGCAGTGATTTTCTTAATCCTGCCGAGCCTAAGCGCTTAATGCAACGCATGCGCCGTTTGTTTTCTCGTGCCCGGCTTGAGCGGGAAGAAGTCAACATACTGCGCGGCATTTTAACCGCAGTTGAAAAACGTTGGGAAATAAAGCAAGTAGCGCAGTCAGATCAAACCGATTGACGTTGCTTCGTTGGGCTTACTTACAGCAATATGACTGATCAGTCCTTCTGGCGAAAAATAAATACATTCCAAACCATGACGCTCTACGCGCTCACCTGACGCAGCATCAGTGGCAGTCATTACAAACTTAAACTCAACACCATTTTCCTCAATAACCAGATACTCTGTTACATCCCAATAAGCATCCAGAAAACGTGTAAAGAAACTGGTCATCATTTCAGAAATCGCGATACGACCTTTGTATTCACCAAAAAAAGATGAATGATAAGTAGCATCTTCCATGAACATTGTATCAATTTGCTTAATTTGATGCCTGTTCGATAAAGAAACATATGTTTTTGCCAAATCAATCAAATCCTCTGCGTTCATCAAGCTACCTCCTTTAGTTCATCACGAATAAAAACCAATTCATTATTAAAACTCGTGCTTATATCAAAGCGGTAACCTGCTAGATCAAATTTTTTAAGATCTTCAGGATTTGTTAATTTATTCTGAATAATATAGCGACTCATCAAACCTCGCGCTTTTTTTGCAAAAAAACTGATAATTTTATATACGCCGTTCTTCTGGTCTTTGAAAACTGGTGTAATCACATCAGCATTTAACCGTTCCTTCCTAACGGATTTAAAATATTCATTGGATGCCAAATTAATCAACGTGCTCGATTTCTGTTTTTTTAGGTCCTGGTTGATCGCCTCAGTTATCGTATCACCCCAAAACTCATACAAGTTATTGCCACGATTATTTTTAAACTGGGTGCCCATTTCCAGTCGATAAGCCTGCATAAGATCCAATGGACGCAATACACCATACAAACCGGACAGCATACGCAAATGCTGTTGTGCAAACGATAATTCAGCGGTGTTTAATGATTCCGCATCCAACCCGGTATAAACATCACCCTTAAAAGCAAGCACAGCCTGTTTTGCATTGTCAGGATTAAAAGGCCGTGTCCAATCGTAATAACGATTTGAATTCAAAGTTGCCAATTTAGGGCTGATTGACATCAGCTTGCCGACTTGATCAGGTGCCAATGCGCGTAATTGGTCAATAAGTTCTGCCGAATCATCAAGAAATGCCGGTAAAGTATATTTCTTAGTAATCGGCGGCGTTTCAAAGTCCAGTGTCTTTGCTGGTGAGATCACAATAATCATACATTATCTACTTATGTTATTAATCAATATGACCCGACTGCTACTTACCTTCAAAGTTTTTATACCACACATCATAAATTTCATCTGGCCATAATGATTTTATCCAGACAATTACATCATCAACTTGTTGTTCAGTAAGTTTGTCTTCCCACGCTGGCATGGAGCCAAACTCCGGCGGGCCACCTTTCAATATGGTTTTTTTCAAAACTTCCGTTGAATGATGCCATGTATGCGCCGTACCATTCAGTGGCGGCGGCGGGTATTTTCCATCTGGACCCGTTTTACGCCAATCAGGCGTCGCCTCACCATTTTGCCCATGACATACAACACAATTTGCCACATAAACCGCTTCACCGCGCTTTATTTGGTCTTCATCAAAAATTCGTTCAACCATGCCGGTTTCGCTATTAATCCGATGCTGTGCAGATTCACCGCATCCAAAAATTAGCGTCACCAGACCAAGCAACAAAAAATTACATCTTTTCATAAAAAAACACCGATTATTTCAATCGCATTACTGAACCACCTTCAGCTGGAGCTGAATCGGCAGGCGCTGATTGTGCGCTTTTCTTCGCGTACGGATCATAGCGATTATAGACTTCAGTTTGTCTGCGTGTATCGTTACGCTCTTTCACTAATAGCACATTATAAGGGTCCACACGTGAACCTTCCATACCTGGTGAGCCATGTGGCATATCTGGTACCGCTAAACCAAGCGCATCCGGTTTTTCTCTGAGAAAGCGAATAATATCCGGTGCCGGAATATGACCTTCCATAACATACCCATTAACTAGCGCAGTATGGCAGGAGCCCAAAGAACTGGACATGCCCACTTTTTTTCTGATTTCCTGATTGCCAACATCTTTGGTTATAACGTTAAACCCATGGTCACGCATATGATCTACCCATTTAGAGCAGCACCCACACGTAGGGCTTTTATAGACTTCAACAGTTGTTGTCGCAACCGCATAAGAAGCAATACTAAAAAGACTCGCCGTAAAAATTGTTCCGGCTAATAAGGTAGCGACTCGCATTTTCATTTTTTCTCCACAAAAATTTTTCCGCGCATTTTTTTAAAATGCCCAGGTAATGGACAAGCAAAGTGAACTGTTCCTGCATTGGTAAACTGCAATATCAGTTCCTTTTGCTCTCCTGGCTCTAATTGTATTAAATCAGGTTCAGATTGATTCATTTCAGGAAACATACGTCTCTTTTTGGCATATTTTTTTAATTTAGCCATAGATCCGACCAGCATTTCATGCTTTCTGTTACCTAAATTTTTAATAACAAACTTGATTGTTTCGCCCTTTAGCACCGTGATCTCCGCAGGTAAAAACATATTATCCACTTGCGTTAACTTAATAATACGAGACACTTCACTATGGCTTGCAATATTACTGTTAATAACACTCGGTTCAATATTGAAACGATCATCACCTGAATAAATACTGCTTGAAAACAAGACAAAGACCACAAATGATATAATCAATATGAGCCTAATCATAGGATTCTCCAAAATAATTATTTTTGAACCCAGTTATTTGCCCATAATTAGAATATAACTATGCTAAATCGTTCCTTCTGTTTTGTCCATTACCCACCCACTATCTTTCGTTTTTCTGTCAGCATGCATTCAAATCTCTAAAATGACGCAAAAACAACAACGCTACAACGCCAACAAGCTGCATAAACGCTTACGGCGCCAGGTTGGAACGGCAATTGCGGATTACAACATGATTGAGGAAGGTGACCGGGTTATGGTTTGCCTATCAGGTGGCAAGGACAGTTATGCGCTACTTGATATTTTAATGAATTTACAAGCACATGCGCCTGTAAAATTCGAATTGGTTGCGGTCAATCTGGACCAGAAGCAGCCCGGTTTTCCGGAACAGGTTTTACCCGAATATTTAACGAATATCGGGCTACCTTTCCGCATTGTCGAACAAGATACCTATAGTGTTGTAAAACGTGTGATTGAAGAAGGCAAAACAACTTGCAGTCTTTGTTCGCGCCTACGAAGAGGCGTGCTCTATCGCGTGGCCGGAGAATTGGGCGCAACTAAAATAGCACTGGGTCATCACCGGGACGATATTCTTGAAACCCTATTTCTTAATATGTTTTATGGCGGAAAATTGAAAGCCATGCCCCCAAAACTGGTGAGTGATGACGGCCAACATATTGTCATTCGTCCACTGGCTTATTGTAAGGAAAAAGATTTAGCTGCGTATGCGGCCATTGCGGATTTTCCGATTATTCCTTGCAATTTATGCGGCGCACAAAAAAATTTGCAACGCCAAGCTGTCAAGGAAATGATGCAACAATGGGACAAGCAGTTTCCCGGCAGATTGGAAACCATGTTCAGGTCTCTACAAAATATTAAACCATCACACTTGGCAGATACATTGCACTATGATTTTTATAATTTAAAAACACAAAGCGAACCGGTTGTTGATGGCGATACCGCGTTCGATGAAGAAATTTTTGAACCGACGATAGAAGAACTGGCTATACCTGCTACAAAGATATCAACAATCAATTGATATCAAGTTGAAGGCGCGCCAGGCCTCGGCGGCACCCACTTAAATGTAGCAGCCACCAAAACCGCAAACAGAATATAAACCGTTGTCAGAACACCTTCTGGGACATTGTAAAACATAATTTGATGCAACCAGTGCTGGATAAAGCTGCTGTCTGTTTCTACCTGACGTAATCTATTTTCCCAAACCGTGAGCGGACATACGACACCCATCAATGACTCAGCAACAACAAATAAAATCGCCCCAAGATGCAAAAAACGAAACCATCGATTTCTGACAAACTGCAACTTGAGCCATGCACCAGCCCAGATTACCGGAACGCTACCAACAACAAACAACACATAAAGAAAATGAATAATCAGTACAATGTCGGCCGGATGCATATACTTTTGTAATCAAAGTTCATGAGTCAGTCTTATCAGCGGGTAATGGCTCCTGCAGTAGTCCAACCACCAGTTCCTCAAGTATATTCTGATGAACGCGTCCTAAATAGGTTTCCACAATTTCCCCATGACGGTCAATAACCACAGTGTACGGTAATACAGAATGCACATTGCCAGCAGTTTCAGCAATTGACCAAACACTTAAATCGCCGATCAACACCGGGTAGTTGATCCCAAACTCATGGCTATAAGCAATCACCGGCTCTTCACGGTCCAGTGCAACACCCAAGAAAACCAATCCCTGATCACGAAATTTCTCTTGTGTTTCAATAAACTCAGGAATTTCTTCACGGCAAGGTTCACACCAGGTCGCCCAAAAATTGACTACCAACACATTGCCAAGCCACTGTGAAACAGCTTGAACTTCTCCGTTGATATCCGGCAAGTTTGCCGCAAGAATAGCTTCAGCACCTTGCTTACTTTCTTCACTGGATAGTGCAGGCTGAGGGCTTTCCATAAATTGTACGCGTAACAGAAAACCGGCAGATAAAGCAAAGACTGCAGCGCCTAAAAATAGTGCTGCTCGTTTTAATTTTGACATCTATAAATCCTTCGTTTGGAAAGTCAGAGGAGCAACGCTCTCCTTTACTTGACTCGCCCATAAAATAAGAGCGAATCAGAGCGCTAATGCGCTGCCGATTCTAAATCAATACTGCATTCAATACAGTCAGAAAATCATTTTTATTTAAAAAACCGATAACTCTGATATCTGGAATTTCAACACCATTTTGATCAATGAACAAAATACCGGGCGGGCCAAATAGTTTAAAGCGTTTTAATAATGCAGCATCATCGGGCGTACCGTCAGTCACATCAATTTGTAACAAAACCACATCCTGTAATCGGGATTGCACTTTTGCATCGGAAAGCGTGAAGCGCTCCATTTCCTTACAAGAAATACACCAGTCCGCATAAAAATCGACCATGATATATTTATCTTTTGACTGAAGAATAATTTCATCCAATTCCGCAACCGATTTTACGCGCTGAAAAGGCAAATGCCCATTGGGATACATTGCCACTTCACCATTACTCTCAACACCTGCACTGGCAAAATTAATCTTTGATAACGGCTGTAAAACATCACGGCTTCCCGACAACACACCGATCAACAAAGCAAAACCAATCAGTAAAGCAATGACACCTACACCTTTTAGAAACTTTCTCAGCCCGGAGGCTCTTTCCGGCAATGGATCGATCGCATGCAAATAAGTTGCAGAGATAATCAATAAAGCCGCCCACAGCAACATATGCACAACTTCATTAATGACGGGTGAGATTAACCAAATTGCAACAGCCAATAACAACACGCCAAAGAATTGCTTGATGGACTCCATCCATGGTCCGGCTTTCGGTAATAGCGCGCCTGCCGATGTACCCAATAACAACAATGGCACACCCATTCCCAACGCCATGACGAACAATGCTGAGCCGCCCAAAACAACATCTCGTGTTTGACTGATATACAGCAAAGCACCTGCCAGCGGTGCGGCAACACAAGGTCCCACAATCAATGCAGAAAGCGCGCCCATTCCGAAAACACCCGTCAAATGACCGCCCTTGAGCCGCCCGGATCCTTCAGAAAGCTTGCTCTGGATGGAACCCGGCATTTGTAGTTCATAAAACCCAAACATGGAAAAAGATAACAATACAAATACCAATGCAAAACTACCCAATACCCAGGCGTTTTGCAATGCCGCCGATAACATCGAACCTGAAAGCCCTGCAGCCACACCCGCTGCCGCATAGGTAATTGCCATGCCAAGCACATATGCCAGCGCCAAGATGAATCCATGTCTTTTGGTAATATGCGTGCCACTGCGGGCAATAATGCCTGACAAAATCGGAAACATTGGAAACACACAAGGTGTAAACGCCAATAGCAAACCAATACCAAAAAAGCCGGCTAGAATCAGCCAGAAATTACCCGTCTCAAACATACGGTCAATTTTGTATGCTTCAGTTTCAATGACAGGCGCTCTGGAAGGAGGCATCTGAAACAACTCCGCTGTGGCATCAACTTTTGCCGCAGATGCACTTCCACTGACCGCTTCAGCCAAAGCGTCAACAACTTTCATAGCCGGTAACGTCAAATTAACTTCTTTGTTAATCGGCGCATAACATACACCAATTGGCTCATTACAGCCTTGGTAGGTCGCAGCCAGTGTCAGCGGTTGCTCATCAGTGGACGCCTCACGTTTTAACGAAATAACCGCCTGAATTGGCGTGTAATAGACCTCCGTTTCACCAAATGTCATATCATCTTTCATCTTACCTGGGGGCAGGGATATTTTTTCGATGAAAGTTCCTTCCTGTTGCGGCTCAAAAGCGATTTTGTCACGGTAAAGATAATAATCTTTAGCGGGAGTAAACTTAGCCACGAGTGTATTAGCGTCTCGCACTTCCACTGACATTTTAAATGCTTCGTCAGGGGGCAAAAGCTCTTGTTGATTTGACTGGCCCAGATTAATACCCAATTCCTGCAATTTTGAAAACAGATTGAAAGATCCACCTTCCTGTGCAGAAACATGAGTACTGGCCAAGCAAAATAATAGTAAAAATATTTGGATTAAGCGCATGGCGTATTCAGTATTGTTAGTCAGATATATTTGTTTCATCAGTGATCCACTGCAAATAAGCAGGCAACCCACCCATTACAGGGACAATGATCACCTCCGGCAGTTCATAAGGATGTATCTTCTTTATGATCTGTTCCACCTGGTTATAATTTTGTCGTTGCGTTTTGATCAAAACGGGTATTTCATCAGCAGATTCAATTTTATCCTGCCAGCGATAAACAGAAGCACATGCAGCCAACACATTGACACAAGCCGCCAAATGCTTATCAATCAACGCCTCAGCCAACAACAAAGCCCCTTTTTTATCCGGAAAATTTGTAATGATCAGAATAGGTTCCATTACTGTTAACTCTATAGAAACATATAAAGTTATAATTTTAACCCGCTTATTACATAAATTCACAAAATGATGCATCAACGCCTTAACAAATTCTCTATCTTTCCAAATAAACTTGCACTTGGCATACATTTAAGGAGAATATACTTTGAAAATAAAATTCTAACCAAAGAGGCTATTCGCTGATGAAACAATTATTCACATATTTACAAATTATTACCATTATATTTCCCATTATAATATTTTCAGCTTACATCATAATGGACGAGGGCGATCAATTTACTGATGAACACTACCTGATAACCGGTTTAAGCACCCTTCCTTTTGGAATCGTAATATTACTTAAATTTCTTATGTCCGGCGCAGATAAAGAATAAATCATGTGCTCCTGCGCAACATTAAGCTAGGAAAATTAAATGGGCTGGCTAAAAGAAAAGATTGGACACAAACTGGCACGGTATCTGACTAACCCAGTCCCGCAAACGACCCAGATCACCACAATCAGCCAGCAACAACTTCTTGAAACGCTACAACCTGCAGATGTTCTTCTTGTCGAAGGCGATACACGCATCAGTATACCAATTAAATATCTCACACAATCGACCTGGTCACATGCCGCTTTGTACATCGGGAACACACAGCTCCCATATGAATCATGGCAAATGCCCTTAACCTTGGTTGAAGCAGATTTGGAAGAAGGCGTACGAGCGGTAACACTCGCACATTATTCGCACATGCACACCCGAATTTGTCGTCCGATTGGTTTAACCGACGAAGACCGCCAAAAAGTCGTAGACTTTGTTATTGCGCGTATTGGTCATCAATACGATCTCAAAAATATCTTTGATCTTGCGCGCTACCTTTTGCCTATGGCACCCGTTCCAACACGATTTCGTCGTCGACTTTTAGCACTTGGTAGTGGTGACCCGACTCGCGCCATCTGTTCCACACTAATCGCCCAGGCATTTCAATCGGTAAATTATCCTATTCTCCCTGTAGTTAAACGCGAATGGTCTGACGATCCAAAGCGTTCAGACTACTACGCCGAAGTCTATCAAATTCGCCATCATAGCCTGTATACGCCACGTGATTTTGACATTTCACCCTTCTTCGATATTATTAAACCTACAATAGAAAACGGCTTTGATTATCATTCAATTGCCTGGCGCAATCATTCAGATGAACCGGAAGCAACGGAACATTCGAAACAATTACAGCAACGCTAACCCAATGGGATGGACTCCCCCCTTAATCGGCATCAATGTGCCAGACTAGAGTAACTATCAACTAGTCAAAGAAGAAAGGAGTCCGAGATGAACATTACACGAATTGGAATAGATTTAGCAAAACAAGTATTTCAGATACAT
>JAHZIU010000069.1 GCA_022601315.1 Betaproteobacteria bacterium | reverse complement strand
TCCTTGTTCCTCACCACAATCCCATGGGTCATTGTCTGAATGAAAAAATGTAAAAGTTTGGCAATTATTTTTGATGTGCGCAGTGTTGAATGCCTCTGGATAGGTGGCGTCATTTTTCATATCTGCCGAAGGTTTAATAAATCCAGCCACTGAAATAATATGCCCTGCAGAAAAATCTTTACGCGAGAGTAGTCTTAAAATGAGTGGATAACCGGCGGAATGGCCTACCATAAGATCAAAGAACCGATGTGGTGACTTTGCTACAACGTCATCCACCCATAAATCCAGATCGTCAAATTTTTCACATGGTGGTAAGTTGGGTGTCCAAACAGTAAAACCTTTGGCTTCCAATGAAGCCTTTAGCCATGGAATCCAAAAACTTTTTTCTGAACCGCCCAGACCATGAAATATTACTGCTGTTTTTTTCATACTAATAAATTTATATAATTGTTAATCTTGACAATAGAATTGTAAATATCAAGGCGGGGAGGGGTAATCGAGGGTTATTTTTAAAACGACGGTAACACGATCATTAAGATACTCCTCTTTAAGATAACCAATAGCATATGGATTTTTCTCAACAATTTCGAGTATCTCTAAATCATCAGAGACTACTCTGGGTGGGGCGGCACGTCCGGTAAATTGTAATCTGGCCCAATATGCATTTATAGCAGCAATTGGTTTTTGAGTCATTCGGTAATAGAAATCAGCACGTGTTTTGGAATCTATGGGTTGGTCGTACCGTTGTAGTTTTTCTCCATTTGGAAAAAAAGATGTTCGCCCCATATAGAGATCTACAACCTGACGCCGCGTTAACGCTGTAATATCGTTATTGGGATTCACAATGACGACAATATCTGCACCAGCATTGACTGGTATCAACAATAAAACAAATATTATTATAATTTGATATCGCATTGCTAAAACACGAAATTCAAATTAACGCTGAAAGTATTCAGCGTGATATTACGGTCAAGCGGTTCCCGTAGTATCAGCAACCCGCCACCATTTTCTCTCACCCAGGTATGGTCCCACTGTGCTTTTAATGCCATTTGAGGATGAAAATCCCAGCGCATACCCAGCGAAAATGTGTTTTGGTCAATGTGAATGGCATTCATTGAATCGTGCGTAAGCATTTGTAATCGATTCAATGCTGGTTGAGACAGTTGTGGTGTGATTGCGACTGGATTATCAAGTGATTTAGCGTAAGCTCCAATGCTATAAAATGTAACTGGGCCGACGCGCCGACCAAGGCTTAAATAACCATTTGTTAGCGCAACACTGGGCCATTCGGAGTCTGTCAATGCAAATTCCGATTGAACCAACCATGCGTTTTTATCATAAGACATACCAATTGAGTAATAATAGACTTGGTCTCCTTCACCAGAAATAAGGTCTGAGAGTTCGGGTGCTTGTGGCCATACAGATAGTGGTACTTGGTCAAGTGCGCCGAGCAGTCGATCTAGTTGTGTGCTACGAGTGGAAGCCACCTTGGTTGTTGCAAATGTAATGCGGGCTTTCCAGTAGTCCGACTCGAAAGAAGCAATAGCACCAAATAAAGGCCGCATTCTTATACCAAAGTCACCCCTGCTGACACGAATGTCTGAACCTGTCTGACCACCATATACTTTGAATTCCAAGTGGCCCTGTTCGATACTTTTCGAGTAACTAAAATCAAAGCCTTCGTAATGGCTTAATGAAACGGGTGTATAAAATTCTACAACGGGGTGCGTCCAAAGATAGGCATAACCAACATTTCGATATTCTGAGAGCATGAACAAATCTATGCCCATTCGTCCTGCTCTAGCAACGGTATTGGGCGATATTTGATAACGCAAATATGCCCAATCAACAATATTGTTAAAGTCGTGTTTGATTGTATCTTCAGCGATAACCTGGATTGTTGCGCTTAAGCTTGATGTTAAATTTGCGTCAAACTGCAGTCCAAAAACGGAGTCTGGAAATATAGAAAAATTGCCGAATTGTCCGGGATGCGTAAGTTCTTTGTGATGACCAAAATTATCTTTGCCTGCGTAAGTAACGCCGAGTGTGCCGAACCCACTGATGCGTAGCCGATCATTATCAATATTTTCTGTATGGGGTTCCTGTTCGGAGAAAACTAAAATTGGGTAAGCTAGAAATATTAAAATTAATAATCGCATGGGCGCAAGGTAGCATAGTGTGTAGCGGGTTATAATTACGATAAGAATACCGAACGCTATCCTTATCAATAGCCGGATCAAATCTTAGATCTCACATATTTAGCCTAATGAGGTAACGAGTATTTATTGGTGGTTCTGTTCAATATAGGGTTGCTGTAACTTTTTATGCAACAAGTGGTTAACATTATGTTATTTAGCTTGACCTTTTTTTGGTTACAACGCTGGTCTGAATGATATGGGGCGGAAGATCGACTAGTCAATCAGAAATTTTAAGCTGACGCAGATTCAGAAACAATATACGCAGATCTTTTAAAGAAAATTTGTTAACGTGGGAAGTAGCGCTCTTAATTATTAAGAAACCATTTTGCAGTGCGTGTCACAGATGTTTCATTGCCTTGTTTGTCTCGCACTTTTGCCTCAATTTCAGTATTTGCATCAGAAATGGCCTGGGGTAGTTTAATTGTCGTGATACCGTGATTTTCAGCGGAGCTTGCCAAATTGTTACAAGTACCTTGCTTATTTCTTATACAAACGAACAAGCTGGTAGGATTAATACCGCTACCTGAGTCAACAGTGCCGACCCGGAATTCGGTTATTTCGTTATTGACAACTTGTGCGGCTAAATGCAGTGTGGGTTTTTGTGTGTCTTCCAATTCCTTTGTTCCACCCGGTACGCCAATATCAATCCACCTGGATAAGATGCCTAGTTGTGTTTTAGTAATACCTGTTGGATGATCTACGCCAAAGTCTATGTCGTTGAAAAAATCGGAATCCAAATTTCTATCTAACCGTTTATTTGCTGCTTTCCAATACAGTAAGCTGCCTAGTGCATTGAAGGCGCGAATATATTTGCTGACTTGCGGTCTTTCAAAAACATTGCCTGTTTTTGTGACAATCTTCAAGTTTTCAGGTACATACTTTTGCTGGTGGTCGGCCACAAGTCGCCACCAGGTCGTACCTTCTTCATTGTTTTTGGCGCCGTGTTTGTCTAATGCTAGGCCGGCGGCAGGAGAACTTCCACCATGACAAACAACGCAATGTTCATCCAATATTGGTTTTATGTCCCGTGTGAATTCAATTTGTAATTCATTGCCATTGATTGAACGTGTGTTTACGGTATTGCCATCTAGACCGTTTAACAGCGGTACTGTACCTTCTCCAAGTTGTGGAATAGTGTAGTTATCAGTGGCTGCATAAGTGTTGGAAAATTGCTCACGCGTGGGCCTGGAATGCACGTGACAGCCGCCACAAGTTTTCATTTCTCCCGGCCTTAAATGCTGCCAGGTTTGATCGGTATTAAGTGTGTGGCCATCACAATCAATGCCTTGCATTAAATAGGGCATGTTTGCCGGCATACGCAGTAAGAAACT
>JAHZIU010000386.1 GCA_022601315.1 Betaproteobacteria bacterium | reverse complement strand
CCGAGATGGAAGTGAATTTGCTGCAACCTCTAGGCAACCGGCACATACTCGGTTTGCCAAAGATCTAACAGCTGGTTTACGTTGGAATGTTACGCCGTCTTTCATGCTGCGCGCTGAATATCATTATGTTAATGGTACGGCTTGGCTTTCGACTTTGGATAATCCAGATCCTACTGATACAAGCCGGTATTGGCATCTTTTCGCTGTTCAGGCTTCTTATCGTTTTTAGTCAAAGTTGTGATTCCATTATATGTCAATTCATAGTTAATCTGAGTAGGCTTGATGAAATTGAAGATGAAAAGGGGGAACAAAAATGCAGACAAACGACAGTCATCAAAAAGAATTTTCTGGAGAAGCTTACTCGAAGTATTTTAGAGATAAAAGTCATTTGAGATTTATTCAAAAGGAAATAATAAGCTTTATTGGACATGAAAACCTGAAGTTTTTGCACTCTCAGAATCTTTTTTTAGATTGTCTTGCAATTATCCTTGTAATCTCTGGGTTTATTGGCTGTATTGTTGGAATCTATTACTTTCCTATTGGAGTACACACTGTTTTTCTTATGATTTTAGAAGGACTCTTTCTTACACTTATGGGCCTTATTAATCATGATTTGTTTGTACATAGGCGGCCATTTGGGAGCACAGGATCTTGGATTGGCAGTATTTTTTTAACAACACCTCTTGGGCTCAGCTCGAGTGGTTATGCTCAAACCCATTTAGCACATCATATGCATATAGGGACCCGCAAAGATACGGAAGTGTATAAGCAAGACCTAGATACTTCTCTCAAGCGTTTATTTTTCTGTACTTTTATTGGTTTCAAATTAGCCACTAACGGTTTATGGGCGAGAGAAAAAAGACCGAGGTATTTTGAAGTGAGAGTATCGAACAAAGTGCTTCGAAGAAGATCTAATATTGAATCGGTTATTCGAGCTATTTTCTTCATAGGTGTCGGGATTGGTTGTTTTCTCATACCAAAACTTTTCTTGGTAGGTTACGTACTTCCCGCTATTATTATGGTGCCTATTTGGAATTCATTGAGAATTATCATTGAACATGGCGAAGTTAACCCGGATAACCCTTGGCATAATAGCACTTACTATCGGACCGGATTTATCACGCGGCCAATTTTTTTGTGGGATTCAGGGGACTGTCATTTAATTCACCACCTTTTTCCGGCAATACCCTTCTATCGTATCAGTCGTGCTATAGAACTGATTGATCCTATCTTACAAAAAAATGGAGTCATTTCCCGTCATTCCTATATTGAATTATTGAAAGGATGGTTTATTGATTGCTACGAACATAGATCTTTATGGCCAAAAAACTTGACAGAGGCCGTAATTGTAAAATCGGAGTGCAAATAATGAGCGCACTAGGACACTATACCAGCGCTACTTAAATCGTCCGGTTGATCAAATAGAATTCCCTTGCGGTACAGTACGCTTAGGTCCATCATTAATGCAACGCTGCAATGTAATGCAACACCTAACCATATACTTTTGCTCTTTAAACTTAGGATGCCCAATATAATGCCGGCAATGATTGCCGCAACTGTTTCTACGATGGGTTTCCCAAAATGGATCATGCAATAAGGAATCATCATCACAAAAATGGCATAAAATCCAAATCGATTTTTTGTACCATGTAAGATAAATCCACGGAAAAAAAACTCAAGTGCGAAAAATTGCATGAAATAAAATAATTCCCAAACCAAAAATTGAGCGTAGAGACTTTCACCTTTTGTAACTTTATAAAAGGGATAACTTGCGAGAAAGCTTTCAGTTCCAGAAAAATAAAATACTGGCGGCACCATAATTATTAGCATGCAAATATAAATGCTGTAATTATTAAACCCTTTACTTAAACCTAAGCCGTAGTCAGTGAGTTTTTCTTTAAAAACACACAGTATAAAGATGGCAGGAATTACAAAAAAGAAGAAAATCGTAATATTTGCCCAGTACAACAATTTGAATAATTGCGCATTTGGGTGAGTGTTCATAACCACATCAAATTGTTGAGAAAGTTGATGTAGGTTTAGATCTCGAAGTACAGAAACTAGAAATCTATAATCGCCAAAATAATGAGTGCCTGTTAGAGATAAAGCAACAATCACGCAGATTGTGATAATTTTGTAATCTATACTGGTTAAATTGTTTTGTAATAGCCGAAAAGAAGTTGCTTCAGATTTAAGAAATGTACGTGTAAAAAATCTATTAATTATCATCTTATAGTCTACCCATGAGTTCGTTACTGAGTAAATAGACGGATATAAGAGCGTTCGTTCTATTGTTTAATATACGACTGATTGTAAGTACGCTAAATGATAGCTGCTACCGTTAAATTTTAATCCTTAAAGAATAGAAACGAAGGTGAGTGCAATTTATTAACCCAACCTGAATATATCCCTTTAAATATTATAGTTAGTTTTAAGTAGGTTCAATTATTATACGAAATACTTGATGTTCTCCTCTAGCTTGAATATTGCACCAGTACGTTAGATTTTGGCCTGTAATCGTTATTTCTGCTGGTTTTTAACTTGCCCTGTATTGAATAGAACGTACATACATACTCTCTACGCCGCAGAATAACTGCGTCTCCGGTCGCGAGCACGCTCAATTCAATACAAGGCGGCGTTTAAATTCCACCAACTGGTGCAATATTCAGGCTAACGCTCCGTCTTCATTATATTGACGGAGCACTAGAATCTTTTCTCAGGCTTTGAAACACATGTAGCATAAACGTTCAATTTATTTTCAGCAGCTTTCTACAATAGAAATATTGTAGCCAGACTCAGAAATATAAAAAAACCGCCACTGTCAGTCACAGCAGTAATCATGACGCTGGAACCCAGGGCAGGGTCGCGCCCAAATTTACGCAGTGTTAGGGGAATGAGTACACCCAATAACGCGGCCAGCAGCAAATTCAGTATCATGGCCATGGTCATGACCAGACCCAGTGAGGCGCTTTGGTAGATAGCATAGGTAAATAAACCAACAACAGTCCCCCAAATTAAACCGTTTACTGCACTGACACCAATTTCTTTGGCGATGAGTTTCCATGCGCTACGGGTGTTAATTTGCTCAAGTGCTAGTGCGCGTACAATCATGGTGATAGTTTGATTGCCTGAATTACCGCCAATACCCGCAATGATGGGCATAAGGGCTGCCAGTGCCACTAATTTTTCGATAGAGTCTTCGAACACGCCAATAACACGGGAAGCAATAAATGCGGTAACCAAATTAATGGCTAACCAGACCCAACGGTTTTTAACGCTTTTTAATACGGGCGCAAAAAGATCTTCCTCTTCTTTCAGGCCAGCCAAATTTAGTGCTTCACTTTCTGCTTTTTCACGAATAAAATCAATGACGCTATTGACAGTAACACGGCCAAGTAGTTTGCCATGCGCATCAACAACGGAAGCCGAAACCAGATCGTAGCGTTCAAATGCATTAGCCGCCTGTTGCGCAACATCATCAGGGTGAAGTCTGATCATTTCTTCTGATATGACATCGGCAACGAGCGTATCCGGGTCGCTGACCAGCAATCTGTTGATCAGTAGTACGCCTTTTAACTTTTCGTTTCTGTCCACAACGAATAATTGATCGGTATGATCGGGCAGTTCATCCAGTCGTCGTAAATAACGCAGCACAACTTCCAAACGAACATCTTCGCGGATGGTAATGACATCAAAATCCATCAAAGCGCCGACTGCTTCTTCCGGATAAGACATGGCTGAACGAAGCTGCTCACGTTCTGTTATAGGTAATGACTGGAAGACATTATCCATAACATCTTTTGGCAGATCAGGTGCAAGATCTGCAATTTCGTCAGTGTCGAGATGTTCGATTGCGGCAACCAGCTCTTGATTACCCATATCTGTAATCAATGTTGTGCGTACAGCATCAGATGCTTCCAACAATACATCTCCATCATGTTCAGCTTTCACCATACCCCATATCAACAACCGATTTTCCAGGGGTAGCGCTTCCAGAATATGTGCAATATCTGCAGGATGGAGTTGGTCGAGTAAAGACTGCAATTCAGCCAGATTTTGTTTCTGCACCGAAGAGTCTTTAAGCGTTTGGTCGGCCTTGTCCTGTAGATGAACAAAACCCTCCACCAGCTTGTATTTACTGAGTAAGTAAGTAACTTGCTGTAGAGGTGTTTGCAAACCTTCAGTTTTATCTTTCTTTTTGGCTTCGGTCATGGCTAAAGTCTTCCAACGATGTGTTGTGAATCATGTGCATTGTTTGCCCTGTGTCTGCCATCCATACTTAAAAAATTTAGTGCTGTATTAATAGCACAAACTACGACTGGTTAATCTATAAATTCGTCGGTAGCCGTCGAGTATTTTTTTAAGGCCATCTATGAGAATGGCCTATTTTGCTGGAAAACCGCCTGTAAACGCCTGAATTTCTCAAACAGCCGTCTGGAATTGAACTTGAAACTATGGAATATTAGCGGAATGAAGTCGCCCGAGAAAAATTTCTTTCTTATTCAACAAATGTTGTGACTGACGATTGTTATCATAATATCGAGGATTGGTGACCATTGCGGCCAGATAAGTGGCTTGTTCTTTCGTCAATGTTGAGGCGGATTGGCTAAAATAGTGTTGTGCAGCTGCTTCTACCCCAAAAACGCCATTCCCCCATTCAATAATATTCAAATAGATTTCTAAAATACGCCGTTTCGACATAACATTTTCCATCATAACAGTGATGATGGCTTCCTGAAGTTTTCGTCCCATTGTCTGTTTACTTGAAAGGAATAAATTCTTGGCTAATTGCTGGCTGATGGTGGAGCCACCTGCGGTGATTTTTCCTTGTTTGATATTTTTTTTAAAAGCGTTCTGTAATGCATCGTAATCAAATCCATTGTGCCGTACGAATTTGCTGTCCTCGGCGACAATAATAGCGCGTTTCATTTCATACGAGATTTGGTTATAAGATACCCATGTCTGCTGCAGTACTGCGCTGGGATCATTTTCTTGTATACTTTCCAGTTGACTTTGCATAAAAGCGCTGTTTTCGGGATTGTGACGTTTCCAATAAAGAACGTGACTGAAAATCCACAGTTGATACAGAAATACAGTATAAAAAATTAATAAAAAGATCCGCCAGAGCCACCTTTTAAGGGTTGTACTCTGTTTGGCTTTTTGCGATTTTCTTGGGGTTTTTGTTTTTCGCTTCACGAGCAAGCCAGTGATGATGATAATGGTGCCTTAGTAATTATTAGGTGTGTGTTTTGAGCTGCGCGATGATGGGTTCAGTTTGTGGCCTGATACCACGCCACAAAAAGAATGATTCGGCAGCTTGTTCGACCAGCATGCCAATGCCATCAGCCAAATAGCTTGCACCATTTTGTTCGGCGAATGCCAGAAAACGCGTAGGCTCATGCGCATACATCATGTCATAGGCCAATGAATCCTTTGCGAAGATACTTAGAGGCAATTCGGGTAGTTTATCGTGCAAGCTGGCGGATGTTGCGTTGATGATAATGTCAAAACTTTCACCAGAGAAATCCATATAATGTCCTGAAACCAATTCACCGTACTGAGCGAATTGTTGCTGCAAT
>JAHZIU010000001.1 GCA_022601315.1 Betaproteobacteria bacterium | reverse complement strand
ACTATGGCTTTCAGTAAAAACCAGATAATAAAATTTTCACAGCAAGTAATGGATTTACAATGAATACCATTTGAATAGCCTGCTAATATCAAATATTTTTATCGATTTACGCTGTTAGAAAAACGGGCACTCTTCTTCCGAAAGATTTTAATTTGCTGTACTGAAAGAAAACTTTACTGCTAGCGGCTGTAGGAAATTGGTGAAACTAACACTAGGTGACTTAGCATTCACTTACTTTTTGTATTCTGTAGGTTCATAACACAATTGGGTTTTATACAGCGCCTTTTTTAACGTTATGAGATCGACGTCACAAATTCCATAGCCCATTTAACCTGTTTTTTATTACTATTATTGATACTTTTCTAACGGTTCGGTTTTAGCCCATATTTTCCATTAGGCAAGTTTTCTAATGGAAGCCATTAGAGAAACTTGTTGAATATAACTTGGTTTCTCTAAATTAGAGTGACTCAAATCTGCAATTTTTTCTTCCGGGAGATTTCTATAAAAGTTGTTTATTTGATTGGTTTTTCGTTATTGAGAAATTGCTAATGGAAAATCCGGGTTGATGACTGATTCTCTAGATTTTTGAATATCCTGTTTAATTTTTCACTAAGCGTCGCTGCAGAAAAAGGTCTTAATAAATAACCATTGGCACCTGCTTGAGCTGCAGCCAAAATATTTTTTTTCTTTACTTCAGCGGTCACCATGAGGATAGGAATTTCTTTTAGCGCCTCTATTGCACGTATATTCTGCAACATTGTAAGTCCATCCATATTTGGCATTTGCCAGTTTGAAACGACAAAATCAAATTTATCTTCTTGTAATTTCCGTAGTGCCGCCGTTCCGTTCTCAGCTTCATCAATATGTAGAAAGCCAATCTCATGTAATAAATTCCTGATCGTTTCACGCACGTTAGAAAAATCATCGACAACTAAGAATTTTAAATTATTATTCAACATTTTACTTTCCATGAAAAAAACAAAAATCGGCTTTTTTAAGAGACTGCCGCTGTATATTCTGTAAGCTGATAAATGCCAACACCAAGCCGCTTTACCTTGTGTGACACTCATATGGTTTTTACGTACCGATACAACTTTCTGACTCACGATATGAACGGGAATAAACAACCATAATCAAATTTCTATGAACTAAAACAATATTACCAAGATGCCACGCAAGATTGTTGTGAGGAAAGTCACAGTGCAGTCAATTTTTTTAAAAACAAGGATTAGGTTCGTGCGACAAACTGTGTGGAGTAACATCTAGGAGATAACCGAGAAATTTACACCTCAATCACCCACCAACGAGTGTGGAAAATTATTTTCAAGAAGCGTAAATCGGAGGAATATTTTCTGGTTTTACAAAACCCTTCAACTTGGCAAATACCAAGATGAAAGGTTTGTAAATTAGAATACTACTTTCTAATCTAAAATTACAATTTCGACTCTTCTATTTTGTATGTTTGCATGCTTATGCTTACTGTCTATTCTTGGGCGAGTCTCACCAAAACCAGCAACTCGTAACTGGTTAAACGGTACCCCTTTTTCCAGTAAGGCGTGATAAACAGACCGTGCTCTCCGCTCTGATAGGGCCTGATTATAATCAGCTTTCCCATATTTATCCGTATGGCCGGCAACTAAAACCGTGCGCTCTGGGTTTTTTAACAAATAATCCACAACTTGATGAATTTTTATATTAGCCGTATTTTTCAGTTTAGCGCTATTCTTACCAAATAGCACATCACCAAGAACCATTACCTGTTGACCAGAAAAATTATTGCTGTCACTTAATGGTGCTGCGTGTGTAATTTGCTGTGAATAATTTACCAACTTCGACCTGGTAATTTCCTGCGGGTAAATCACCAGCTTCGATGTCATACTTGATGACGCATCTGGTGTTGACGTGGAGGAAGATAGCTGCCCCATCAGTTCCTCGACTCTTCTTTTCTCAAGTGCTAACTGGTCTATTTTAAACTGAACATCATTAATCCTTGCTTGAGCAGCTTTCTTCTCACGTTCAGCATCAATTTGTACACGTTGCAGCTTTACTGTTAATTGCACCACTTGCCTTTGAGTTTCGTTCACAATATCGTCGACTGAGGAATCATGATCAAGACCAATACTGACACCTTGGCGAGTAGATAATTGATCCAGCAACTGCTTTGCCCGAAGCATTTCAGCTCTAGCGTGACTCACCTTCGTATCAGCAGCTTTTGCCATTGTTTGTGCATTATTGCGCTCACGCTCGGCCTGGATTTTATAATTTTGTAGTTGCTCTGACAAATGGGAAACTCTTTGCTGAGTACTAGCAACAATACTGTCTAACGAATCCACCTGAGTTTCAGCTTGCGTTGAGCCAACAATCAACATAACCCCAAAAAGAACAACATATATACCTGGCAAGTTCATATATTCAATTTTTCTCATATACAGTCCTTTTCATTATAGCTTTCATCTTAGAAGGGGCGTTTAGACTTGAAGATACAATTCTATTTAGATCCATGATTATTTCAAAGCCAATGTCTCTAACACGTGCAACGTAATAATATACCAAAATGGTTAACTGCCCACCTTTAAAACGTCACACCTAGACTTATCCATAACTTAATTGAGGCTCATAATCCTCCTTGCCACTCTGTTTTATGACTTAGTAAACAGCTTACACGTAAAAAATAAAATCAATACTAATAATTTACAATACATTACATTGATAAACTACTGTATCAGTTTATCAATTTTATGTATTTATAAAAACATTAAAAGAAACAAGAAACACGTCCTTTTACATCAGTTTAATCAAAAACCGCTGATTAATTTATTTGCAAAGACCCGATGGTTCAAATTATGACAAATCTTTATGATAGTTGATGAGTACTATTTACTATTCACGATTCGAATCATGATCTGATTATAAATTT
>JAHZIU010000385.1 GCA_022601315.1 Betaproteobacteria bacterium | reverse complement strand
CATCAAAACATCTGATACAGCAGGTGTTATTAAGATACCTCCCAAAACAGTACCCAACACAATCGATGCAACTGTTAACCCTTCAATCCATCCGTTAGCAATCACCAGTTTTTCTGGTGGCAACAATTCAGTTAATATCCCATATTTTGCTGGAGAGTATGCAGCTGCACCAAGCCCAACGATCGCATATGCTGCCAGTGCAAAATACTGATGTACTGAAAAAAACAGAAACGTACAACCCACAACTTTGATTGCATTACTGATAAACATGACCCGCCCTTTGGGCATAGAATCAGCAAATGCGCCAACAAAAGGCGCAAGAATGACGTAAAACAATACAAACACGAACTTGAGCATGGGGGTTAAATAAGCAGGGGCATGCAGATCAATTAACAGCGCAATCGCCACAACCAGCAGCGCATTGTCTGCCAGAGAAGAGAAAAATTGCGCAGCCATGATAGTATAGAAACCGCGTTTCAAGCTATTGCCTCTGAAAGGTTTATTATTATTTAAGTAACCGGCTACATATCAACCAACGGCTTTTATACCTAATACCATGAATACTCTTTAGAAACGTATTGCAAAGTACTTAACCACGCCACTCTTCCCTATTAACCAGGTGAGTATTTTCCAACAATTAATTCTAAGACACAATTATTTAATTTATTACCCAATACATGATGACTAAAGAACCCACCGTATCATGCACTCAGTCCAGTATTAAGTACTGACTTTCTTAAATCAATAATCATCATATATAGATTAATTTAGATAATTAAGTGACTATTACAACGTATTCTGGATAAAAATAAATGCCTCGTCCTACCAAAGCATACATAGACCTTTCCGCTCTGACACACAATCTGAGTGTTACAAGACAATACGCGCCACACGCACGCCTTATGTCGATCATCAAGGCGGATGCTTACGGTCACGGGTTGCTACATACAGCGCAAGCATTAAAACAAACCGACGGTTTTGCGCTATTGGAGCTCGGTGCGGCAATAGAATTACGTGAGGCTGGTTATCATCATCCCATTTTACTTCTTGAAGGATTTTTCTCTACTAAAGAATTGGCATTATTTAAGCAATATCAACTAAGCGCTGTCATTCACCATAGTGAACAGGTTGCTATGCTATCTACATGCAAACAACCGGCATTGGAAATATTTCTGAAAATTAATACTGGGATGAATCGTTTAGGGTTCTCACCCGAACAATTCCCGATTGTATTTGACAAGCTGACTAGCAACCAAACTATTAACAAAATTACGTTAATGACACATTTTGCTAATGCAGATGACACAATTGGAAATCAAAGCTTCTTAAAACAATTTCAATGCTTTAACAAAATCACCTCGGCATACAATCAACCAACATCTCTGGCAAATTCTGCAGCTATTATACGTCACCCTGAAACACATGCAGATTGGGTTCGCCCCGGCATTATGTTATATGGCGCTTCCCCTTTTACAGATAAAACGGCATCTGATCTAAACTTAAAACCAGCAATGACTCTAGCCAGTAGCATCATCGCCATTCAGCATCTAAAACGTGGGGACAGCGTTGGCTATGGAGGTGTCTTTAAAGCTGAGAAATCAATGAAAATCGGTATTGTCGCTTGTGGCTATGCAGATGGTTACCCACGTCATGCGCGAACAAACACACCAGTATTGGTTAACAACCAACGCAGCCGCACATTGGGGCTGGTTTCTATGGATATGCTGGCTATTGATTTAACGGAAGTTGAGAATGCACAGTTAAACAATCCGGTCATTCTCTGGGGAAAAGGGATGCCTGTTGAGAAAATTGCGTATGCGGCAGATACAATCAGTTATGAATTATTATGTGCTCTATCATCACGAGTGGAAAAAATTTTAACAAACGCTGTCGAAATTTAATCCACTCGCGGCAACACAAAAAACTATTCTACTTTTGCTTTACTACGAAGCTCCTGAACAACTTCAGCAAATTCTCTTTGCAAAATACGCTGTTGTATGTTCTGCTTTACTTCTTCAAATGGTGGAATTTCCATCGGACGCGTGTCCATTAATTCAATCACATGCCAACCAAAAGAAGTATGTACAGGCTCATCAGTGAGCTGTCCTTTCTCTAAACTGGCCAACGCCTCAGCAAAGGGCCTGACATAGGCAGCAGAAGGACTCCAATTCAATACACCACCCTCATTTTTACTACCTTCATCAATCGATTTTTCAGCTGCAATTTTAACAAAATCTCCACGCTTCTTTAGGCTTGCAATAATTTCTTTTGCTTCGCTTTCGCTTTCAACAAGGATATGTCGGGCCTTAAATTCCTGATTACCCATCTGAACTTTTAGAATCTCATATTCCTTCTGCAATGTTTCGTCACTAACAATATTATTTCTAATATAATCCGCCTGATAAGCTCTCACCAGTACAGCTTGGCGTGCCACCTCAAGTTGCGCAATGACCTCGGGATCTTGTTCAAGTTTATTTTTAAGTGCTTCTTGCGCAATGATTTCCTCAGCAATCAGATTTTCACGTAACGCTCTTCTCATTTCTGGACCGTCAACTTGGCCTTGTGCAACACTTGCATTAACCATTAATTCCAAACGCGAACTTGGAATTTCTACGCCATTTACTTTGGCCACAGCTGTCGTTGATTGAGCATGAGCTGATAGTGCAAATACACCAAAAACACCAACTACAATTAACTGCGAAAATTTCGTCAAACGCATAGAATTTCCTTTTAATAATTTAAATAAAAAAACTTTATTCAGCAAAAGTATACGCTTTAACTCTGTGAACGTGAATCTCTAGCGATAATTTTGCTCAAAATTACGGGCGCTTCATTTACTCGGGCAATACCTTTTTAAAAGGTTTAACCGTTACATTTTTATACACACCTGCAGCAACATAGGGATCTGCCTCAGCCCACGTTTGGGCTGATAATAATGATTCAAACTCAGCAACAATCAAACTACCTGAAAACCCAGCGGGGCCTGGATCAAGACTATCTATTGCAGGATATGGCCCTGCCAAAACCAGCCGTCCCTGCGCTTGCAGTTGTTTAATTCGTTCTAGATGTTCTGACCGAACAGACAATCTCTTTTCTAAACTGTCGGCAACATCTTCACCATTTATAGCATAAAGCATCATGAATTTTTCCTACTTATCAGTTTTATTTTCAACCTTCTCATGAAACACATCCCGTTCTTCTGAATCAACGTACTCTGAGGCTGCTGGAATCATATGCTTATTCAACATTAGCACTTGCGACACAACAAATACCAGCATCAACGCAGTAGAACCAAACAATTTAAATGTAACCCAGGTATCTACTGAAAAACCATATGCAACATATAGATTAATACACCCCATGAACACGAAAAAAACAATCCAACTCTGTTTAAGTTTATTCCAGACAAATTGCGGTAATTTGATCTGTTTCTCAAGCATTATTCTAATAAGATCTTTTCGGAAAAAAGAACTTGAAATAAATAACACCGCCGCAAACAGCCAATATAGCACTGTTGGTTTCCACTTAATAAAGTTTTCATCTTGAAATAATAATGTCGCACCTCCAAAAAGGATAATCACGAACAAGCTAATCCACATCATATTATCCACTTTACGGTGGCGCAACCAAACCCAACCTATTTGGATAAAAGTGGCCACAATCGCAACGGCTGTAGCAACAAAAATATCATAGGTCTTAAAAGCTATGAAAAACAGAATGATCGGAAAAAGGTCAAACAGAAACTTCATTGATAAAAAACTTTATTCTATTAATTAAGAGAACTAAATCTAAAAACACCAATAAAATGTTACTCCATAACAGATGGTAATTGCGCTGTAAGCGCCATTTTCTCCTTTACAGCTGCACCTAACAACGCATAACCCAGTAAATTCCCGGCTTCATCCTGATAAAGTGCTTTTACTCCATCCTGATCTTCTTCCACCAACCATTCACCACGTATATT
>JAHZIU010000068.1 GCA_022601315.1 Betaproteobacteria bacterium | reverse complement strand
ATTTATTTAGGCAAAACTTTGATTACAACAGCCAATATTACAATGCAGTTTGGGGCCAGGCCTCTGTTTGAAAATGTTTCAGTCAAATTTGGCAACGGTAATCGTTATGGTTTAATTGGTGCTAATGGTTGCGGCAAATCTACATTTATGAAGATTCTTGGCAAGGATCTTGAACCCACGTCCGGCAATATCAGTGTAGATAGCGGAGAACGTGTGGGCAAACTGCGTCAAGATCAATTCGCATTTGAAAACCATTTTGTCATAGATACCGTCATGATGGGCCACGAAGAATTGTGGCGTGTTAAAGAAGAGCGTGATGCGATCTATGCTAATCCTGATGCCACAGAAGATGATTATATGCAGGCAGCTGAGCTTGAAACTGAATTTGCGGAACTGGATGGTTATTCTGCTGAAGCGCGTGCAGGTGAATTATTATTGGGCGTTGGTATTCCCTCTGAGCAGCATCATGGCCCTATGAGCGCCATTGCACCTGGTTTTAAATTACGTGTGTTACTGGCGCAAGCATTATTTTCTAATCCAGATATTTTATTACTGGATGAACCAACCAACAATCTGGACATCAACACCATAAGATGGCTGGAAGACGTTATTAATGCCAGTAAAAACACCATTATCATTATTTCTCATGACCGCCATTTTCTGAATAGTATTTGTACCCATATGGCTGATCTGGATTACGGTGAGATACGTATCTATCCCGGCAATTACGACGAATACATGACTGCTTCTACACAGGTGCGTGAACGATTATTGGCCGATAATGCTAAAAAGAAAGTACAGATTGCTGATTTACAGTCCTTTGTCAGCCGTTTTTCTGCAAATGCATCAAAAGCCAGGCAAGCGACCAGTCGGGCACGTCAAATCGAAAAAATTAAACTGGAAGATGTGAAACCTTCCAGTCGCCAATACCCTTATATTCGATTCGAGGTTGATGAAAAGGACAAGCTTCATCGCTTGGCCGCTTCTGTTAAACATATCAGCAAGACCTTCCCTGATCTTGAAAAACCATTATTTGAGAATTTTAGTATCGATATTGAGGCAGGTGAAAGAGTAGCAGTTATTGGGCCAAACGGCATCGGCAAGACCACACTTATACGTTGCCTTGTCGGTGATTTGACGCCTGATACCGGTGAAATAAAATGGGCGGAAAAAGCACAATCTGGCTATTACCCGCAAGATCATGCAGCAGACTTTGGAAAAGAAGAATCATTGACAGACTGGATGGGACAATGGCGGCAAGCTACCGATGATGATCAAACCATCCGAGGAACACTCGGTCGATTATTATTCTCTGGTGATGAAGTTAAAAAATCTGTTAAAGTTATATCTGGTGGAGAACAGGGACGCATGCTGTTTGGTAAATTAATCCTTTGCAAACCCAATGTCTTACTGATGGATGAACCAACCAACCACTTGGATATGGAATCCATTGAATCATTAAATAGCGCACTAGAAAACTTTACAGGCACTTTAATTTTTATTTCTCATGATCGGGAATTCGTGTCTTCTTTAGCAACACGCATTATTGAAATGAGGCCTGATGGCATTAACGACTTCAAGGGTAATTATGAAGATTATCTCCGTTACCAAGGTATTGAATAACTCAAAAAAAACGATTCTACTTTCGGTTTTTTTTGTTATTGTCGGTTCATTTTCATCAATTGCTATGGCGGAAAAGATTCAGTATCTGCAACAACGCGCCAGCTTTGCATATGATCAAATGGTACAAGCCCAGAAAAAGGCTGAAACTTCCGCAAAGAAGCTAGCGCGTGCAGAAAAGAAAGTAGAAGCCACTAAACAACAATATTCTAAAGCTGAGCAGGAAGCGGAAATTTACAAACAGGAATTTGAGGAAGCAAACACAGCTTTGGAACAGGCCACTAATGCATGGAAAACCACTTCTGGCGCCTTAGAGCAAGAATGGCGAAAATCTCCTGAAAAACGATAGCATCAATTGTCTTACATAACCTTTTTCATGGAACCAAGCGTCATTTTCACATGGGGAATATCGGCATCCATAAATTCCTTACTAGCTACAATAAATCCAAATCTTGTATAAAATTGGATTGCCGTAGTCTGCGCATTTAGTATGACTTCTTTCATGCCTTGTCTTTTTGATTCTTTAAGCAATTGCAATAACATAGCACCGCCAAATCCTTTTCTACGCCACTCTTTCAATACCGCCATACGCCCTATATGACCATCAGGTAATAATCTTGCGGTACCAACCGGCTCCCCTAACGAATTAACGGCAAGTGCATGTAAACTGACTTCATCAAATTCATCCCATTCCAGTTCTACGGGAACCTGCTGTTCATGAATGAATACTGCTTCACGGATCTTACACAATACTGTTGCCTGGTCAGACCATTCTACGAGTTGTACTCTATGAGAATGCATCGCGAAAAATTCAGCTTTTACTCAAATGGGTGACGCAATACGATGGTATCTTCCCTATCTGGCCCCGTTGAAATCATATCAATTGGTGTTTCGCAGATTTCCTCCAAACGCTTTAAATAGTTTTGCGCTGCTTTGGGTAATTGGTCAAACACTTTGATACCCGCAGTACTCTCTGACCAACCAGACATTTCTTCATAGATCGGTTCACATTCCCCCATAGCATCAGCACCCACAGGCAATATATTACTATGTTTACCATCCCCTAGATTGTAGCCGACCCCAATATTTAGTCGTTCAATCCCGTCAAGCACATCCAGTTTGGTAATACACAACCCCGTTACACCATTAATTTGTATCGAGCGTTTCATGGCAATCGCATCAAACCAGCCACATCTACGCGGGCGCCCCGTTGTAGACCCAAATTCATGACCTTGCGTTGCCAAATGATTACCAACTTCATCATCTAATTCGGTTGGAAATGGTCCAGAACCGACTCGCGTTGTATACGCTTTAGTAATACCCAAAACATAATGCAACATTTGCGGCCCAATACCGCTACCTGGTGCTGCAGCTCCTGCGACACAATTACTGGACGTCACAAACGGATAGGTGCCATGATCAATATCAAGTAACGCACCTTGTGCACCCTCGAACAATAAATTATTACCTGCTTTATTAACGTTAAACAATAAATGGGGCACATCAGCCACCATCGGTTTAATTTTCTCAGCTTGGGATAGCGTATCATCTAATGTTTTTTGGAAATCTATGATGGGCGCATTAAAATAATTTTTCAAAACAAAATTATGATAATCCAACATCTCACCAAGTTTT
>JAHZIU010000384.1 GCA_022601315.1 Betaproteobacteria bacterium | reverse complement strand
TTGGAAGAATTAAGAATGTTGTCTAATTTTCAGACTGACGACAAACCATTGTTGCAAACTTTTCTACTTGGTCAGCCGGAGTTTAGAAAAACCCTTCATGGAAATAATTTACGGCAGTTACGTCAAAGAGTGATAGCAACTTATCATTTGGGTCCAATGGATTTGTTGGAAACTAAGGCTTATATTGAACATCGATTAAGAAAAGTAGGTTGGCAAAATGATCCGGTTATAGATGAAATTGCTTTTAATATGATCCATGAGTACTCAGATGGTGTGCCGCGTAAAATAAACTCACTATGTGACAGACTGCTTATTATGGGTTGTTTGGAAGAGTTGCATCAACTAGGGGAAGATGCACTTAATGATGTGATTAATGATTTTAAGCAAGAGTTTGATTTCTCTGTTGATGGTTTTGACGAAAATTCACAGCCTACGGGCGAATATACGAATCAGCAAATGAGCAGCGAGACGGATTTGAGGGAAATGGATAATCGACTTGTAAAGATGGAGAAATCTGTTCATTCTGTGTTGAGTTTACTTAAACAAGTTTTATCCTTATCCAGTATAAAAAAATAAATCTATTTGTGTAAGTGTCGATTTCATTTATAACTATAGCTTTATTTTATAAATAGAAATTCCTGGTGCTAATTATAATCTTCAAGTGTTTTGCATGTGTTCATTTTACAATAACTAGAATCCTGATATGAAATCTGAAAATATTATACAAAATGCTATGACCATTGATGTGGAAGATTATTTCCAGGTTTCGGCATTTGCCCCGTATATTCCCAGAGAAACATGGGATGCTATTCCATGTAGAGTCGAAAATAATATTGATCGTATTTTAGCTTTGCTTGATGAGCAGCAAATAAAAGCAACGTTTTTTACATTAGGTTGGATTGCGCAACGTTACCCATCAATGATTAAACGCATGGCTCAAAATGGTCATGAAATAGCTAGTCACGGCTGGGGGCATGCACGCGTTACCGATCTGGATGCTGCTGAGTTCCGTGAGGATATTACGCGTAGTAAAGCATTGTTGGAGGATATCAGTGGCCAGTCTGTTATTGGTTACCGGGCGCCTAGCTTTTCAATCAATAGTCAGAATTTGTGGGCATTAGATTGTTTAGAGGAAGCAGGCTATCGCTATAGCTCAAGTATTTATCCGGTTCATCATGATCATTATGGTATGCCTAATGCGCCTCGTTTTGCTTTTTATCCAGGCAAGAATGATGGTTTACTCGAAGTGCCTGTGACCACCGTACGTTTGTATGGGCGTAATTACCCTGCAGGCGGTGGCGGGTATTTTCGATTTTGGCCATACTTGATTTCAAAATGGTTTTTGCAAAGATTAAATCGAATTGAGCAGCGACCAGCTATATTTTATTTTCATCCATGGGAAATCGATGTGGCGCAGCCTCGTCAGACAGGAATTAGTGCAAAAACACGCTTTCGTCATTATCTTAATTTACATCGAATGGAAGGGAGAATCAAAGCGCTAACGCATGATTTCAAATGGGGTCGTATGGATAATATTTTTTTACAGAAAACCTGATGACTCAACATAGAAAAGATTTACACGGTGACGCAACAGCGACAGAGTCGCAAGTGCGTCAGATGAAAGCAGAGGACATTTTTCGGTGGGATCAATTTGTTGCAACGTGTCCAGAAGCTACTTTTTTCCATAAAGCCGGTTGGCAATCTGTCATTGAACAAGCATTTGGGCACAAGACCTATTTTCTGTTTGTGGAAGAGAATGGCGTGATACAGGGCGTTCTGCCATTAGCGGAAGTGAAAAGCTATCTTTTTGGTCATTCTCTAAGCGCTTTGCCGTTTTGTGTTTATGGTGGCATCGCTGCCACCAGTGAAACAGCGCGACTAAAGCTTGACCAAGCTGCTCAGAAACTTGCTGCTGAATTAAATGTGGATCATCTTGAATATCGCAGTTTACATGCAACACATTCAGATTGGCCGAGTAAGGATCTTTACGTGACTTTTCGCAAGACGATAGATCCAGATGTTGAAAAAAATATGTTGTCTATTCCGCGCAAGCAGCGGGCGATGATTCGTAAAGGCATAAAGTATGAGCTACAGAGCTGTATTGATGAGAGTGTTGAACGTTTTTTCTATGCCTATTCCAGTAGTGTTCATCGTTTGGGTACCCCTGTTTTTGCAAAGAAGTATTTTGAATTACTTAAAAAAACTTTTGCTGATGATTGTGAGATCATGTCCATAGTAAAGGATGATCGCGTCATTAGTAGTGTCATGAGTTTTTATTTCCGGGATGAAGTATTGCCTTATTATGGTGGTGGAACAGATGAGGCGAGAGCAATGGCTGCTAATGATTTTATGTATTGGGAGCTAATGAGACGTTGTTGTGAGAATGGTTACAAAACTTTTGATTTTGGTCGTAGTAAACGAGATACTGGCTCATATAGTTTTAAGAAAAACTGGGGATTTGAACCGCAACCACTAAATTATGAATATCTGCTTGTAAAAGCGCAGCAGATACCTAATCATAATCCATCAAATCCAAAGTATCAGATATTTATCAGAGCATGGCAAAAATTACCGCTATCATGGGCCAATTTGATTGGTCCACATATTGTGAAAAATTTAGGTTAAACCAATGCTTAAGACGCAAATTGTAAGATTAAAATGATATGAGTTTATTAATGCCCCAAAATCATACTCAACAGCTAACCAATAATAATTTAGGTTTGACAGCCTTTATTACACTGACGGTTATTCTTCTTCTTCTAGGTGTTTATCATCAGACGGTTTGGTCCATGGTGGAAACTTGGTATCGGTCTGATACCTATGCGCATGGGTTTCTCATTCTGCCATTTACGGTTTATATGATTTGGATTAGGCGTCACAGTTTGTCCAAACTTCAACATCAGACAAACGGTTGGGCGCTGCTGGGTTTATGCTTGCTGGGGTTCTTTTGGTTGATGGCGGAATTAGCAAGTGTACAGGTGCTGGCTCAATATGTACTTGTTGCGATGATACCGTTGATTGTTGCTGCAGTAATGGGGCGTCAAATATTTATTGCAACCGCTTTTCCGTTGGCGTATTTGTTTTTTGCAGTGCCTTTTGGGGATATTTTAATTCCGCCACTGATCGACTTTACAGCTGATTTTACAGTGAGCGCATTACAACTTACTGGTATACCAGTATATCGTGAAGGCACGTTCTTTTCTCTTCCCACTGGTAACTGGTCAGTAGTTGAAGCATGTAGTGGATTACGTTATCTGATCGCGTCGGTAACACTCGGTACACTTTATGCCTATCTAACTTACCGTAGCTTAAACAGACGTCTTGTATTTATTGCATTCTCAATAATCGTTCCTATTATTGCTAATGGTATTCGTGCTTATTTGATAGTAATGACAGGCCATTTGAGTGACATGCGTTTGGCAGTGGGTGTTGATCACTTGATTTATGGTTGGGTTTTCTTTGGGATTGTGATGTTGCTACTGTTTTGGGTTGGTTCATTCTGGCGTGAGGATGAAGAGAATGATGCGGTAGACAACAAAAAGAATGGTGAAGATGTTGACGTTCCTCATGAGATGAAAGACACATCAATTAAGAAAAATGTGCTGATGGCTGGCGCAGTACTTGTTGTTACTTTGATGTGGCCAGTCTATGCGACTTTCTTGCAGAATGACAGTGCATACAATATTGATTCGGATACAGTTATTAATATCTCAGAACAAAAGTGGCGAGTAAGTGCTCAACAGATTTCAGATTGGGAGCCGATTTACATTGGTGCGCCAATTAAATTCCGCAAAGATTACCAAAATAACGATCAAATAGTGAGTCTTTTCTTGACCTACTACTATAATCAACAACAAGGCCAAGAGTTGATAAATTCTGGAAATGTAATGGCTCCTGAACAGGATTCTCCCTGGCGAATTATTGGCAAATCGCAATATGATATTAATATAGCGTCGCGAGTGATTTCGATACGGCAAGACTTATTAAGTTCATACGCTACCAATTTAGTGGTATGGAGATGGTATTGGTTGGATGGTGAAAGCACTTCGAGTCCTTATATATCAAAAGCCATTCTTGCAAAGAATAAATTGCTTGGTGACAGGGACGTTGGCGCTGAAATCATTATTGCCGCACCTTATCAGGCCAATCCGGATGAAGCTGCGCCGGCATTAAAGCAATTTTTAGCTGATATGTTGCCTGCAATAGAAGACGGTCTCAATAATGTGGCAACCCCATAGAGGAAAACTCAAGACGTCTATACGTATTGTGTTAGTAATTTAAGTTTGCCAGTCAGCAAGCCTCAATCTTAGTATACAAACATATGATCTGAAGAAAGAGTTGAATATGCAGATTGATTAACTGGCTTGTTTGTTTTAATAAATTTAACTTTTTAAAAATACCCAATGAATATGAGCAAACCACCTTTGATTGCCCATATTATTCATCATCTCGGTGTTGGCGGTTTGGAGAACGGATTGATTAACTTAATCAACAATATTCCGTCGCATCGTTATCGTCATGTCATTATATGTGTTAAAGGCTATTCAAGTTTTCATAAACGCATCAATAGAGATGATGTGGAAATAATCGCGTTGAATAAGCCTGAAGGGATTGATATGAAATTATATTTTGATCTTTATAAAACGCTTAGACGACTTAAACCGGATTTGGTGCATACTAGAAACCTATCAGCAATAGAAGGGCAGATCATAGCCACATTGTCAGGTGTTAAGTCGAAAGTACA
>JAHZIU010000067.1 GCA_022601315.1 Betaproteobacteria bacterium | reverse complement strand
CTGGCAACCCGTTTGTTACGTGGGTTCCTGGTTCTGACAGAACCAGGTAACTGGCAGAACTTTGCTTCATCCGATCCTTGGCATATCGACTATCCAAGCGTTCCTGTACGTATCACGGGTGGTAAGGTTGTTAATCTTGCTAATGTGTTGGAGGGGCGATATCGGAATGATACAGCTTTGCCTGCACTGCTAACACCGCCCCCTGGCGTTGGAGAAGTCTGGGTGAATACCCAGTTTGAAACTACGGCAGGTAAGGACAAACCGGGTGCGGCAGCAGTTGTGGACGCGACTACGTGGGCGGTAAAGCGCAAGGTGTTTTTGCCGGAAATTGAAATGAACAACCCACACAATATGTGGACTGATCGTGATCAGAATCTAATTTATGTAACTGAATGGTTTGATAGCAAACTCACCATTTTTGACCGGTTATCCGGACAGTTTATAAGCCGAATTGAGGTTGGCGAGGCACCAGCCCATGTGATGACACGGGTAGATACCGATCAACTGCATGTTTCCATCAACGGTTCAGATGATGAAGAATCGATTGTCGAATTATCACCGCTTGCTACTGGTGTCGAGCGAAAAATTGATATCGGCAGACCTGGACCACATGCTCATTGGATGGGTCATGATGGCGGCACCATGGTGACGCCAAATGTGTTTACTGGGGACTCTACAATCTATGACTTTGTCCAGGATGATATCCAGGATATTGTGCCGACTGGAGGTTTGGAAGCGCATCCAATCGCGACAGGAATGATGCCTGATTCCAGTAAATATTATGTAGCTAACTTTCTGGACAGTACTTTTACTGTAATTGAAACGGCCACGGGTAATGTGCTGAAAACCATTAATCTGTTACAGAACTATAATCCAATCACAGGAGAAATTAGCGGCCCTGTTGGTGGTTTGCCAATTCAGACCCCGGTAAGCCCCAATGGTATTGCAATGGTAACAGCAAATATCTTGACCGATACGATTACCATTGTAGACACCAGCACCGATGAGTTAGTCGCTTCACTCTCTTGTGATGCGGGTTGTCATGGCGTGCAATTTGGCGCCAAGGCGGGTGGTGGTTACTATGCTTATGTCAGCAGTCAGTCGGCTAATGTGCTTCAGGTCGTAGATATCGACCCAAATGGTGATGGTAACCCCGCCGATGCGCAAGTAGTGGGAAGGATCCTGCTGACATCGACTGAAAATACCGTGATGGATGACAGTATTACAGCCCATGATGGTATGGGCGGACAAGGGTTGTTGCCTGTGCCTGTTGTTTATAATGGTTGGGTGCAAAATCTTCCACAGGTGTGGAAAGATCAATTGACCGAGCAACAACTCAATCCGTCTCCATCAATTGACTAACAACTTCACATTGTTTTTTATGACTAGCCTTTGACCACATGGTTGAAGGTTAGCATCTGTGAGCGACTAAGTTTACGAAGACAGACTGTTACAACACTTATAATTTGGTTTGTTTTGTGAGAGAAATTTTCGTTTCTATTTAAAACAGCCTGAGAAAATTCAGCAGCACACAAAGTTTGTCGAAAGACAAACAGTAGCCTTTAACAATGAAGTATGCCTCGTGATTGCACTCCATTTATGAAATTCTTTTCAGTCATACATCCTGGAAAGTAAACATTGTGAGACATAGGTAGAGTCTGCTCAGAAGCAATAACTATTTGATTGAATGCTGTATTTTTTATATTTCTAGTATGATAATGCAAGTAAAACAACGAGATGCCGCCAAGAAGCTTGCACATGATCATTACAAAAGCGAAAGAAGCAACTCACACTGGGAGGTTTCGAAACACCCTTTGAAGCAAAACTTGATGCAAATAACCGTTGGGTAAAGTTCAGTCAATGCATTCTCTGGGATGAGCTTGCCAGCGGTTATCTTTGCAATCTATCGTCTACACAAGGCCGTCCCGCAAAAGATGCACGTCTTGTTATAGGCGCGGTCATTATCAAACATAAATTGTGTTTGAGAGACGAAGAGACTGTCCAGTAGATCCGGGAGAACTTTTATCTGCAATACTTTGTTGGTTTTCCGGTCTATCAAGACAAACAACCGTTTGCTCCTTCACTATTTGTAGAGGTCCGCCGACGAATGGGTGAGCAAACCTTTACTCATGAGACCGGCGTTACCTGAAGGAAAAAGGTATTCGTTTTTCTGGAAAGCCACTGGGTCACCCACCACAGATAACAGAAGAAAATCGAGCAGAATTCAAGAAACTACAAAAGCAAAGACGAGAAGACTATCGGCAGCGTATCCCAGTTGAAGGCAAGTTTGGGCAAGGTAAAAACGGCTACAACTTGAATTACATTCGGGCAAAAACAGCACGCACTAGTGAAGCATGGATCAATAGTATCTTTCTGGTCATGAACCTGATCGTGTTGTTGAAGGTTTTTATTTGGCTTCGCGCGTGTAACTGTAAATATTGCCTATTGATGTTTTGGTGCTGTTTGAAAAAGTTTCAAAACCTCAGGGAAAGATCAGGCTATAGTTACAATCTTTGCTGACTTTCTGAGGAGGCTCTATTTATCAGTTATTATTGTTCAAAATTATTTAATCATTTTAGCTCATTAAAATTATCGATTAGTTGGTGTGGAGCACGTTGGCTTAACTCGTGTTGGCAAAAATGGCTATGCTAATTACTTCCCCCGTGAGCAAAGTTATGCCACATTACTCAGGACTAAACAACTTGAATAGATGCCTTGCTTCTGGCACTCTTATATTGATTAATAAAAATATTGCTACTTCGGTATAGATGTTGGGTAAGTGGTTATGTCTTTTGCAAAAAATTTTGTATGTTCTAAATAATGTGGTTTAAATTACAAAAATAAATGCGGAATGCATTAGCAGCACGAGCCTGAAAAATTTTACTGTTGAATTAAAAAGGTACTCAACATATGAATCTGTTTAACACACTGGGTTTAACTAATAAAGATATTGATCCTGAAGAGGAACGGAGAAGATTGCAGCTTTACATCAATTTAAAACTGGCTTCTTCGGGACAGCCCACTTGCGCAGGCCAAGGTATGCGTGAATTTCTCGAAACGGCTCGTGACTTATTAAAGAGTTATAGAGAAAAAAATCGTTTGCTAGCAGATTACCACTGCCCAGTTGACAAACGAATTCAACAATTTTTGGATAAGTATCTAAGTGACAGTAGTGTTGCTTCTATTCCCAAGTTGCCTAATATTACCTTTATACTGGATCGTCACGGTATTGCCCGCGAGCTTTCGTTGCCAATGGGTGAAGATGATTTCCATTCAGAAATTGTGTCCAGCTATCGCGTAAAGCAAGGTGTATTGCATAACCCAGCCAGTGACAGAAGAACCACTAAAGGGTCTTTTCATGTCGCTGAGGGTGGTTTGCCGATAGCAGGAGATAAAAAGGCAGTTCCCAAAAGTACATTTTCCATTATGCTTGGGCATGCTTTTAATCCACCAAAAGATTTACTGAAGTTGCCTTTCTCGTCTAAGCAAGATATACCGGCAGAAATGTTTGTGTCATTGTTACTCAGGCCAGTAGTGTGTCCGGAAATACCTGGCGTTGATACTGAGAAATCTATGGAAATTCGTTTTTTTGCGCCAGGCAATCTGGTCAGTAACCTGGATTTTGTTGAAAGTATTTTTGGTAATGGCGGTAATCCCTACCTTGCTGAGTTTGATGCTGCCCTGGATACTGCCCACTGGAGCGGACATACTGGATGCGTTATTCTTGCGCCTCATCTGGTGTTATTAACCAAAAAAGAGCTCGGCTTGCCACATATCGATGATGCGAATGAAAGGCAGAAACGTGAAGGAATGTGCTGGCAGGAAGAAGGCGAACTATATAATGACGGCCAGGCATTCAAAATCACCGCCAGGGATGATCAGGGCGTCATTGTGACTATCCTCGCGGATAACTACTACGGTTATTGCAAAAAAGAGGTAAAAACCCAGATTAGCTATGCCACCAATCTCTACGGTCTTGCTGAAGAAGAACATGCTGGCGGCGCGCTGGCATTCAGCTGCCGAAATCATGGTGAAGAATATGGTATTGACAGCCGTACGCGAGAACCAGGCTATAGCTTTAGTGAAGCTTGTGAAAAATATGCTGCCGTCATGGATATTCAACCGGAAGGCTATGCCATTGATAAAAATTTCTCAGAAGTGGTTTATGTTCCTCAGGATTTGCGCATGAATCTCAATGCCCAGACCATTACCTGGAAGCATGATAATAAGGACCAGCAGATTCGCTTGCAACCAGGGAAAATCTACATTCAGCCCAATGGCTATAAAGTAGAAATGGGAAAAAACCCTGGCGCTTTAACCTGGCGATTAATTGGAACGGATCCTATCGGCACATTTTGCCACAAACCCAGTACTGTATCCGGCGGTGGTAAGTCAGAGATTTCCAAATCTATTAACGATGCAGTTATTTATGGTCCGCTATTCGTTGATGATCTACAACAAGACATACTACGCGTACTGGAAATCTGTGAGCGTGATTACTCGCAACGTTTCAAATCAGGCTTCGAAGCAGAAGACAGAGACCCCACACGTAAATTGCTTAGCTCTGAACGCAGCTTGGGTTCCGTGATTAAAGTTTTGACAGTGTCTTCCAGCTATACCGACGAATTCAATAGATGGTTAGAAGAGATACCGCCTCGTATACTCTCATTACTTTTCCTGATTAAGCGTTATTATCGTAAAGATTGGGGTAATGACCTGAGTAAACTTTTGTCGGTCGATATTGTCGATGGTGCACCAGGCCATGAACTAAAATTAAATAATCGTAAAATGATTGCTTCTTATTTACGTGTTGGTTTTGATCACGAAAAAAAATGGCGTACATTCAAAGTAAGACAGGATTTCATCGCTGCTGAGAAAATTCAGATGGAAGACGATATTAGTGTTTCTGTTGTTGTGCCTAACCATTGCCTTGAAGAATGCCACCCAGAGCAACATATAGGGCGCAGTGTCAAATTGGTTAAAAATTGCGAATACAGACTCTTCCAGAGACCGGATGACGCTCG
>JAHZIU010000066.1 GCA_022601315.1 Betaproteobacteria bacterium | reverse complement strand
ACCAAAATTGGTAAAAAAATAACCGTGATGATTGATGAAATTCAAGGCGGTCAAATCATTGCCAGAAGTAGCGCAGATGCTCCTGAGATTGACGGGCTGGTTTATGTGAGTAATGGTCAAGGCTTGCTGCCAGGCGACTTAGTAGAGGTTAAAGTTACGGATTCAGATGCACATGATCTATGGGCTGTTTTGGTTAACACGTGAAGAGACTAACAGTCGCTAATCCGGCTTGAATTGATGCGGAAAAATTGGGATATTTTCTGCAGCGTTGTTGATAATCTAGGAGATATCGGTGTTTGTTGGCGGCTTGCACGTCAATTAGCAAATGAGTATCAATTCGAAGTTCGTTTATGGGTGGATGATTTGACGAGCTTTGCGCGTATTGCGCCAGAAATTAAGCAGGATGCGCCGAAGCAATATGTTCAAGGTTTGGAGGTTTGCCTTTGGCAACAACCATTTGTATTCGATGCGCCCGCTGACGTTGTAATTGAGACATTTGCTTGTGAGTTGCCCAAGGCATATATTTCGGCAATGGTGCGACATGTTCGCTGGCCTTTTTGGATCAATTTGGAATATCTCAGTGCTGAAGACTGGGTGCCTGATTATCATGGTTTGCCTTCACCACATCCTTCTTTTTCTATAGTAAAAACATTTTTCTTTCCAGGTTTTGTACAAGGCACTGGCGGTTTATTACGTGAGAAAAATTTGCTCGCCGAGCGTGATAAATTTGATAGTCAGGCAATACGAAATTTTTGTCATTGTTACGGTATTCCTGGTCGTCAACCAGATGAATTTCGTATTTCATTGTTTTGTTACGATTCAGCGCCATTGGATTTGTTTGTAAATCAATGGATCAATTCAGCAACACCTGTTTTTTTGTTGGTGCCACAAGGCACTGTAGCCGATAAGTTGTGCGTGCTGTTAGGCGCTCGGCAAACTGAAATAGGTAGAATATTGAAATCTGGACAATTGTCTGTGCAAGTGATCCCGTTTTTAGAGCAAACAGAATATGACCGGTTACTATGGAGTTGTGATTTTAATTTTGTACGTGGCGAAGATTCATTTATTCGAGCTCAGTGGGCGAATCGTCCATTTGTATGGCAGATTTATCCACAGCAGGAAGGAGCACATTGGCCAAAGTTGAATGCATTTCTTAATCTTTATACGGCTAAAATGACTGCACAGTTGGCAGCAGAGCTTTATGTATTATGGTATTCCTGGAATGGCAAAGGTGACGAGGATGCATCCGTATGGTCGTTAATATTTAATAATCTAATCGCATTTCAGCAGCACCAGAATTTATGGACCCGGCAATTGCAGTGCCAAACCGATTTGGCATCCAATTTAGTTCGGTTTATAAGAAATCAGATATAATCTAATGTTAACCTTACTGGCAATTTTTTAATTGAAATGGCCCTCAAGAAATTAATTTTTGGAAAGAAATATGAAAACTGCAATGGAATTACGTTCAGGTAACGTTGTGATGATCGGAAGTGACCCAATGGTGGTGCAAAAAACAGAATTTGTGAAATCTGGTCGTAATGCATCTGTAGTGAAAATGAAATTAAAGAATCTGTTTTCTAATACGACAAATGAAACGGTTTATAAAGCAGACGAGAAATTCGATATGGTTGTTTTAGAACGTCAAAGCTGTACTTATAGTTATTTTGCTGATCCACTATATGTCTTTATGGATGTTGACTATAACCAGATAGAGGTTGAAGCAGATAATATGCCTGATGTTTTAAATTATTTAATTGATGGCATGGAGGATATTTGCCAAGTTACATTCTATGAAAACAAAGCCATCTCTGTTGAACTGCCTACATCGATTGTACGTGAGGTTGAATATACTGAGCCTGCTGTGCGTGGTGATACAACAGGAAAAATTATGAAAGCAGCACGCCTAAAAGGAACTGGATTTGAGATTCAAGTACCTGCTTTTGTAGAAATTGGTGACAATATCGAAATTGATCCGCAAACAAATGAATTTAAGAAGCGCGTATAAGTATTAATACATGTTGCTTTCGCTGCTCAACAGCGTTTAACTTGAATACTTATGACTAGATAATGCGCCCGAAATAACTATGAACTCAAATCTAAGGCAGTTGCAGCCTTATCCTTTTCAGAAGCTGCGTAAACTATTTGAAGGTGTTACGTGTAACCCGGCTCATGATCCAATTAATTTGCATATTGGTGAGCCAAAGCATGCCACACCAGATTTTATTCGTCAGACAATGATTGATAATTTAGATGGATTGTCCAATTATCCAACAACAGCCGGGACGTTGACCTTACGTAGTAGTATCGCTGCATGGATAGCACGCCGTTTTCAATTACCATCTATTAACCCTGAAACAGAAGTGATTCCGATTAATGGTAGTCGTGAAGGATTATTTTCATTTGCACAGATGATTATAGATTCTAAATCGCAGGGCTCAGTGGTGGTTTGTCCAAATCCTTTTTATCAGATTTATGAAGGAGCTGCTTTATTAGCTGGTGCAACACCTCAATTTATCAATACGTTGCCGGAAAATCGCTTCAGAATGGATTTTGCGCAATTGTCTGATGATATTTGGTCGCGTACGCAGTTAGTTTATGTCTGTTCACCGAGTAATCCTACCGGTGGTGTGATGGCGTTGAGTGAATGGCAAGAACTTTTTGAACTTTCGGACCGCTATGGTTTCGTGATTGCAGCAGATGAATGTTATTCGGAAATTTATTTTACTGAAGGACGACCGCCATTAGGTGCTTTAGGTGCAGCACATCAGCTTGGACGGAGTGGTTTTCCTCGTTTGGTGGTTTTT